>NZ_JAUBVJ010000058.1:0-53467 GCF_036702785.1 Microcoleus sp. AR_TQ3_B6
GATAGAGACGTTGCAGCCGCTCAAGTAGTTCTGATTCGAGGACTTGCAGCCGTGGGACACACGGTCAAGATGCTTTCAGAGGGTAAAGCGATTGCGCTCCCGGCGATGAAAGAATCCCCGTCCTTATAGGGCGGGGAGTGTCAAGAGAGTTGATCCAGTCCTTGCGTTCCCGCAAAGCGTAGTTCCAAACCTTGCGACAAACCATTAGAACCCGCTCAAGTTCTTGAGATTGCTCTGCGGTTGGCTTCAATTTGTACTCGTAACTAAGGTTTAACATTGCTCGTTTTCCCTGGCTCTAGAAAATAGAGTAGCATTTTGTAGACTCAACGATAAGCAAAGCAATGGAAGGTAACTTGCAGGCTAAAGCCTGCCTCTAGCTTTCATCCCCGGTCTAAAGACACGGGGTTCTCAGCATATTTGCTATAGAATTCTAGAATATACCGTGACTCATCCGCCGTCAGCCGTCAGTGAACTTGGTGGTTTCAGGAAAATCCGTGGACTTAAAACAAATATTCAAAACGCCGAATCCCATAATCGGTGTCGTACATTTACAGCCTTTGCCAACTTCTCCCCGCTGGGGCGGAAACCTCAAAGCTATTATCGGAAGAGCCGAGCAAGAGGCTACAGCGCTGGCTTCTGGTGGCGCAAACGGTATCATAGTCGAGAACTTTTTTGACGCTCCTTTTGCCAAAGACAGCGTAGATCCGGCTGTGGTAAGTGCCATGACTCTGGTAGTCGAGAGGCTAACCAATCTCGTGACGCTGCCGATCGGCATTAACGTGCTGCGAAACGACGCCCACAGCGCGATCGCCATCGCCTCCTGCACGGGTGCTCAATTCATCCGCGTCAACGTCCTCAACGGCATCATGGCTACAGACCAAGGCTTAATTGAAGGTCAAGCTCACCAGCTACTGCGCTACCGCCGGGAATTGGGAAGCGATGTCAAAATACTAGCAGACGTGTTAGTCAAGCACGGGCGACCGTTAGGCAGCCCCAACTTGACCACAGCCGTCCAGGAGACGATCGGGCGCGCTTTAGCTGACGCCGTGATCCTTTCCGGTTGGACAACTGGCAGCCCTCCCAATTTCGAAGACTTAGAACTCGCGAGTGCAGCAGCGGCAGGAATTCCAGTTTTCATCGGTAGTGGCGCCTCGTGGGAAAACATTTCCACCCTCATGCAGGCCGCTGACGGCGTAATTGTATCGAGTTCCCTGAAGCGAAACGGCCGCATCGAGCAGCCGATAGATCCGATCCGCGTCAGTCAGTTTGTAGAAGCCGCCCGCCGCAGCTTGTCACAGAAAGAGCGCCAACAGGAAAACAGAGACGCTAATGGCTCAAGAGGATCAACACCGGAACCGGGCAAAGTCACAAGTAAAACGTAAAATGGGAAGGGGTAATGGGTAATCGGTAATGGGTAATCGGTAACGGGTAATCGGTAATAGCTTAAAACGAAGAGCTAACAGTGAAAAAAACTCACCAATTCCTAATCACTAATTATCAATTATCAATCACCAATTATCAATTATCAATCACCAATTATCAATCACCAATCACCAATTCCCAATTATCAATTCCCAATTCCCTTGATTCACGCTCCGGAAGTCACTAATACACGGATAGCTGTTTTTTTGCTCTGACTTCTGACTTCTGATTTTTGACTTCTTCCCTCAACATTCATCGGTTAAATCCGTTAAATCCCGTAGATTGCTCGTTGCCGAACTTCCTTTTTCTTTCAACGTCCCAATTACCACTTACCAAATCAAAAAATGATTCGCCGACGTTCAACCCCTTGGATTCATCGCTGGTCTAGAACTGTGATGGGAGCGATCGCAGCCATCGGCGTCGTAGAAACGGCCTATCTCACGATCGCTAAATTCACGACAGGCTCGGTCATTTGTCCCACCAGCGGCTGCGACAAAGTTCTCAACAGTCCCTACGCTACAGTCTTTGGCACAGTGCCTTTAAGTTTGTTAGGCTGTCTGGCTTACCTGAGCATAGCAATCCTGGCATTGGCCCCCAAAGCCGTCAACCCCAACACCAATAAAGGACTGCACTCTCAACTAGAAAACAAAACTTGGCAAGCGCTATTTATCATCACCGCTGCGATGGTAATTTTCAGCAGCTATTTGATGTATTTGATGGCTTTTGAAATTAAGGATGTGTGTATTTATTGCCTCAGTTCCGCCCTATTTTCACTGTCGCTGTTTGTGCTGGTGCTAGTCGGGCGCGAGTGGGAAGATATCGGACAGTTGGTATTTACAGGCATTTTGGTGGCAATGGTGAGTTCGATCGGCGCCTTAGGACTTTATAACAGCGTCAGGTCACCTGCTACTTCTGTCTCTACCCCCGGAAATGTAGCCCCTGCCGTCACTACAACCTCCGGCCCGGCAGAACTTGCTTTGGCCCGCCACCTCCGAGAAATCGGCGCTAAAGAGTACGGCGCTTACTGGTGTCCCCACTGTCACGAGCAAAAAATGCTGTTCGGCAAAGAAGCAGCCCAAATAATTGATTATTTTGAATGCGATCCCAGGGGGCAAAATTCCCGCGCTGAAATTTGCCAAGCTGCTGGTGGGAATATTAAAGGTTTCCCCACTTGGGAGATTAAAGGTCAGTTTTATTCCGGCACGCAATCTTTGGAGAAACTCGCTGACTTATCGGGTTACACCGGCCCGCGAAACTTTCAAAACTGATAGAAAAGGTTGAGATTATAGATGGCAGATTTTAGGTTTATTGCCAGGAAAGCTCCGGATTTTTAGCTGAGTTGATAGTTGTATCGTGCTGGGCAATGAATCTAAAATTTTGCATCCATCTATAATCAATAAACAATTACTAAAAACTAGGTAGATAAGCTGCTGTGCATCTAATTTGACAGTCAATTTTTCTACAATTATTGTGGAACAGGCCCTCCTAGCCCGTCTATGCATTCAATGCCAGATGCTCCGCAGCTTAGCGGCGAACACAAAAATCTAATACGCCGAAACCCGTGCTGCGAAGATTTTTAAGTTTGATTGTGTACCTCATCTACCCAACAACCTCTATAGCAACCGTGCCAGAGTTTGAGAAGGTTCTTAATTGCTGAAACAATTGCAGTCGATAGCAACTTGGGCCTTCCTTATTCCTTCTTCCTTCAACATCTGCTATACACAAAAACTAAAGAAACCGGGTTTCTACTTCCAGACTCATTGTTGAAATGATATATTTTGGTTGAGAAACCCGGTTTCTGCCGTTGCAGCCCGATCCTACCGAAAAATCAAAAAATTGGAAAATCTAAAATCTAAAATCTAAAATCTAAAATCCCTTGACTCACCCGCACCGAACAATCAAAAAATTGGAAAATCTAAAATCTAAAATCTAAAATCTAAAATCCCTCGACTCACCCGCACCGAAAAACCAAAAAATTGGAAAATCTAAAATCTAAAATCTAAAATCGACTGAGCCGATCGCCCCGGAGATGTAAAAGCTATATGTATTAGTAGCTTAGATGCTTGAAGGGCGAGGCAAAAATCTCAAAAATATGCTAGAAACTATCAAAAAATGGCTCGCTCGAGAACGCCGAGTATTGATTACTGCGAGTGCAGTTGCCGGTACGGTCATTGTAATGCGGTGGTTAGGATTTTTTCAGGTGTGGGAATGGGCTGCTTTCGACCAGTTTGTGCGCTGGCGACCGGCCGAACCAATTGACTCGCGCATCGTCATTGTAGAAATTAAAGAAGCTGACTTACAAAAATACGGCTACCCAATTTCGGATGCTGTATTGGCCCAATTGCTGCAAAAATTGCACGCTGGCAAGCCGCGGGCGATCGGCCTCGACGTTTACCGAGATTTGCCAACTCAACCGGGTAACGCCGAATTGCTCAAAACGTTTAAAACTATTCCCAACTTAATCGGCATTGAGTTGATGCCAGACGAAACCAGGTTCGGAGTTCGACCGCCTCCGGTACTCGACAAGCTCGATCGAATCGGTTTCAACAACGTTGTCATCGACGCTGACTCAAAAGTGCGCCGAACTTTGCTCTACGCTTGGCCAGGAGACGGCAAAACTCATCAAAGTTTCGCGCTGAAACTGGCTTTGCGTTACCTCGAAAGCGAAGGAATTTCCCCTCAATCAGCAAAAGCCAATCCTAAATACTTGCAGTTAGGCAAGGGGGTTTTTCGGCCTTTTCAACCGAATGACGGTGCTTACGTTCGAGCGGACAGTCGCGGCTATCAAATTTTGACCAACCTGCGCGGCCCGCGAGGCAGTTTCCGCACTGCATCGATGAGCGACGTGCTTTCTGGCAAAGTACCCGCTGATTTTGTGCGATCGCGCGCTGTCTTGATCGGCTCAAATGCTCCCAGCCTCAAAGACTTTTACCAAAATTCTTACAGCTCCGGTTGGTTTGCTCCTCCCCAGCAAATACCGGGAGTCGAGCTTCAGGCTCATTTGTTGAGCCAAATTTTAAGTGCTGCCCTCGATGGCCGCGGGGGGATCGATGTCTGGCCAGAGGCTGCGGAGTTGCTGTGGATTTTACTCTGGTCTTGGGCGGGAGCAAGTGTAAGTTGGAATTTGCGATCGCTGGGTCGATCGGCTTGCTGTTTGTCAAGTATCTGTCTCGGTCTGAGCGGCAGTTTATACTTAGCTTTTTTAGCCGGTTGGTGGCTGCCATTAATTCCTGCAATCCTCAGTCTTTTGGGTTCTGGCTGCGCAGTTGTGGGTTATCTGGCTCATTTACAAGAAGAATTAAAACGGTCTAAAGAATTTTTACAATCACTAATCGATACAATTCCCGACCCGATTTTTGTCAAAGATCGAAATCACCGCTGGGTTGTTTTGAATCAGGCATATTGTCGGTTTATCGGCTATCCTTTAGAAAAGTTAACCTGCCACACAGATTACGACTTATTTCCCCAAAGCGAAGCCGATATATTTTGGCAGCAAGACGAATTAGTATTGCAAACTCACCAGCCGCGAGAAAATGAAGAATATTTTACCGACGCTCACGGAATTACGCATCTGATTGCAACTAAAAGATCCCTGCATAAAGATGCTGCAGGCAACCTATTTTTAGTCGGAGCAATCAGAGATATTACTGAGCGCCAACTCCGGGCAAAAGCCCTCGAACAAAAAAATGCTGAACTCAGCCACCAAGCCGATCACGATGCTCTCACTGGTTTGCCCAACCGCAAAAGGTTTTACGAATGCTTGCATCAGTCTCTAGAAAAAGCCTCCAGCAATCAGGAATTGGTAGCTTTACTGTTTTTAGATTTAGATGGATTTAAGTCAATCAACGACACTCTCGGACACAATGTGGGCGATTTACTCTTAAAAACAGTTGCCAGTCGGCTCAAAAAATGTTTGCGCGGCAGCGATACAATCTCGCGGTTGGGTGGCGACGAGTTCACAGTCATTCTGCCCGCAATTCCAGGCCCGGAGGAAGCTGCAAAAGTAGCTGAAAAAATTTGCGACGGCATCATCCAGCCTTTTATTTTAGAAGAACATACAGTTTCTGTAACTACAAGTATTGGCATTAGTTTATATCCCTTTGACGGTCAAGAGCCAGAGATTTTAGTCAAAAATGCCGATGTTGCGATGTATCGTGCTAAGGAACGCGGGAAAAATCAATATCACTTTTATTAATTAATACCAGTTAAAAAAACAAGAAAACTGTAGGTAAGGTTCCAACCACGAGCTTCATAAGCCATTCCCAACTATGTAATTTTTTAATTTAAAATGTCAAAACTTCGGACAAAATTTGAGCAAGTTTTAGACCTCAAACCCTAATTAGACTCTGGGGGCGATATTATTTGCCGGCGCCCGATGTGCAGCTAACGAAAGAAAACATACCTCGATTCGGAAACCGTAAGCCCTGTAAGCTTTTTGAAACCGTTCAAAAAAAGGTCTGAAGTATTGGAGCTTCATACATATATATTGTATAATCAGTCATCTGTCATTAGATAGACTTACATAAATATAAAACTTATGAGAGGAAATTGCCGTCTCATCTAAATCAATAGTCCGGACTATTTTTATGTGATAGTCTGAAACCTTTGATTTTCTGTTGACAGCTTGATTGTTTAATCGCCCTGAAACCCTTATTTTACGGTGGGCAATCAAAAACTGTCCGAAGTATTGCTAAATGTTACAGATATTACAAAAATCCCAACTTGACACCCGAAACCAAATTAAAATCGCTAAAAAGCCTTGAATTAAAATAGTTTGCGTAAAATTACGAAAGTTAATTAAAGAAAATGTAAACAGAGCGGGGGAAATACGCAAATAGATAGATATAATATGTGGTACAAACGTGCATTTAAGGCAGTGATTTGAATAATCATGTGAATACTATGCGTACTTTGATTCAACTCACAACAACGGCTACTCTGGCGACCTGCCTGCAACTGAATACAGTTGGCACCGCAAATGCGACTCAACTTGCCAGCAACTCAACCACCAACTTAACAAAAGATCGATCGACCTCCACGGTTTGGACACTTGCACAAACCTCTAGGTTTCCAAATTACCCCAAACAATACGAACCAGACCCGAACGGGAACCCCAGAAGTGACGGTGCGGGGACGCGCTGAACCCAATTTTTTAATTTCCTACTCGCGGACATTCACCATCAACGAGATTTGTGGGCCCTAGCTTGAGACACGCGATGGAAAGCGATTGACGGTTAAAAGCGCAGTCCGTAGCCTCACAGCTATTGACACTGCGCGGGATTTTCAATAAAAGATATGTCAATACAACATCCGCAGGTCACAATTCCTGATACAGAGATACACTCACTACGGTCATCAAAGGTGGAGCAAGAATTCCGAATCTTTGTTGCTCTTGGACACGGATACGCTAATTCTGACAAAGCCTATCCTGTCCTCTACGTGCTAGATGCTAATGCAGTTTTTGGCACAGTTACAGAAACAGCTCGCTTTCTGGCAATGCTTAAGGAAATACCGGAAATTATCATTGTCGGTATTGGCTATCCGATCGACAGTTTTACAGAGGCAGCAGCTTTCAGGACGCGAGACTATACCATCACCACCGTTGATACATGGTACCAAGAAACTTTAAAAGCTGTACAACCTGATGCTCCCGAATATGTTGGTTCAGGTGGAGCAGCCAATTTTCTCCAATTTATTGCTAAAGAACTAATGCCTTTTGTCAATACAACTTACAGAACTATTCCTGAAGATAGCGCTATCTGCGGTAGTTCATTTGGTGGTTTGTTCGCACTTTATGCGTTATTCCACCAACCTCATACTTTCCGGCGCTATATCATTGGCAGCCCGACGGTATGGTGGGACAAATCAGCGATTCTCAACTATGAAAAGGATTTTGCGGCTAACAACACCCGTTTATCAGCAAAGGTGTTCATGTCAGTAGGTTCTTGTGAAAGCGATCGCATGGTCGCGGGTTTCCAGGAGATGGCTGGGATAATGCAAGATAGGCAGTATCAGAATTTGGAACTGATAACACACGTGTTTGAGGACGAGACTCATGTATCCGTTACTCCAGCCACAATTAGTAGAGGTTTAAGAGCCGTTTTTACTTAAGGTTGCGACTTGACACATTGCGGAAATATGGCATCCAGTTAGATATTTAGACTAGCCAAAAACTCAATCAGCAATTGATTAACCTCTGTTGGACGCTCTTGTTGAATCCAGTGTCCGGCACCTGGCAACAAAACCTTCTTCTTCAAGTTCGGCACTTTTTCCCCCATTCCATCAACAGCGTCTCGGTTCATCGCAATTACCACGTCTTCCTCCCCTGCTACAAACAGTGCAGGCTGGCGCAGCGGAGCCCCACTCAGAAAAGCTGTTAGTTCCCAGGATCGGTCCAAGTTCCGGTACCAGTTGAGCCCGCCTCGAAAACCTGTTCGTTCAAACTCGCCTGTAAAAAAGTCGATATCTTGTTTGGTTAACCAAGCAGGAAGCGTCTCTGGCAGGGTGCCAGTGTCAAGAAACTTCTCAGACTTACTGAAGAGAGGGCGCAATCGATGCTGGGGCGGTGCGTCTCCCGAACCCGAGTAGAGTAAGATGCTTATGGTCTTGCGGACATCCGCATCGAATTGGGCCTCGGCCAATCCTGGTTCCTGGAAATACAACTGGTAAAACTGCTGGTTTTCGCCTACCATGCGTTTCAGCGCTTCTGTAGGACGGATGGAAGTCCAAAGTCTTGGCTTGTAAGGGACACTCAGCAGAACGATCGCCCTAAAAATGTCTGGTCTTAACAGGGCGCAATACCGGGCAACAACAGCCCCCCAGTCATGACCCACGATGACCGCCTGTTCTTGATTTAGGGCATCAACAAGACCAACAATATCTGCCGTTAATTCGAGAATGTTGTAAGCTTCGATAGGTTCGGGTCGATCGGTTTGACCGTAGCCGCGTTGATCTGGCGCTACGACATGGTAACCGGCCTCGGACAGTGCTGTTAGCTGGTGCCGCCAGGAATACCAAGATTCTGGGAAACCGTGGCACAAGACGACTAACGGACCGGAACCCTGTTGGGCAATGTGCATCAAGATGCCATTGGTATTGATGAATCGATGGGTTACTAGGGCCACTGAAGGGGTAACAAGAGAGCTATAAGATAGAAATGATAATGGTTTGCGCCCTTATCCCTGGCTGAGGGGAGCGGCGTTTATGGGAGGACAAATTGGTTCATTCTGCGGCCTCGCGGTGATATGGTTCCAAGTTTTTCACCCAGTTCTCTCCATCTAACCCTACGCCAAAGGTGCTGCGTTTTCGATAGATTCTCCCAAATTCTTTGGTACGACAGACATATTTTTGTCCGTGATGTTTGCTGATTTTACACCCGCCCATGGTTGATTGGAAATAAGCCAGACACATCACCAAAATCATTGCGTTTAATCGCTCTCCTCTTAATCCAGTGCTTTCTAAGCTATCATATCAATTCCGGTTACACCGGAATGATAGTCCGTTGGGAGTGGTCCGTTGGGAGTGGGGGAATGTGGAATTATTTGCCTTGACTTTATCATTCCTATGCAACCGGAAACGATATCACCCCCACTTTTACAGTCTGGGAACATTTCTTCTCTATCTAACGGTTTCGGCTTCCTTGTTACCCTCCCAGCTTAATTGTAGAGTCGCGGACGCAAAAAAACCGGTTTCTGAGAAAAATCGTGGATTTTTCCAGTCATAGATTGACACAGAAACCGGATTTTTGACCGCGTGCGTCAGGACAGTTATAGATGCAGGCTATCTGACTCTATCTGTTTGTATCATCTACAAACGCTGAAACAAATCCATCCGATAGCGTTTGTGATAGCCTAATAAATCTAGCATGAAAAACTTTTTGCGAGGGTCGCCAAGATGTTTCAAAGATGATTCAGAATTTTCGAGAAAAGTATTGTGAACAGTATCGCCATCGTGGAGAAAATAATCGGTCGCCTTCAAGCCAAAATGAACCATCAACAAATATCCGCCCGGAACCAAAGCGTCAATAATTTTTTGTTTGGTTTCCAAAAGGTCTGGAATAGTCAAAAAAAAGCCGACTTCTGAAAATAAAATCAAATCGAACTTTTCATTCGGGAACTGTTGGGGAATCTGCATCTGCTCGAACCGCACCTGCGGGAGATGACTGCAGCGTTTCCGCGCTTCGACCAATCCCGGTTCCGAATAGTCTACAGACAGTAGTCTCTCACATTTGGGAGCTAGTTTCTCTGTCAGTACACCGATGGCGCAGGCGATTTCAAAAGCATTTTTGAATTTGACTTTTGGCAAAGCTCTGATAGTTGCTCGGAATTTACTGGTTTCGTAAAACCTGGTGGTGTATCCCCAAGGATCTGGACTCTTGCGAAAGATTTCATCAAAGACACTGGGCGGTGTTGATATTTGTTCTGAAGGTTTCATCGTCAACCTCTGCAAGTTAAATGTTATTTAAACAAGTATACTACAGAAAAAACATATCCTAGACTCTCTTCTCAAATTACGCTCTCGGAGATTTTTCACACTGGGACGGCGGTGCTACAGTGAACGCTACTGGTCTGTTATTGTGTCGTAGACTACCTTAGTAACCTGAAGGGGTAACAAGAGAGCTAGGAGGTAGAGCGGATAAGAGTTTGGACCCTTATACCTCGCAGAGGGGGCGGCGTTTGTGGGAGGATTTACTCGTTAATTCTGCGGCCAATTGGTGATATAGTTCCAAGTTTTTCACCTAGTTTTCTCCATCTAAATCCACACCAAATGTACTGCGTTTTCGAGATATTATCCCGGCTTATATGGGACGACAGACCTATTTTTTTTTCTGATGTCTGTTGATTTCATACCCTGGGAGTATTGACTTTAGATAAACCTGAAATATCACTAAAATCCTTGAGTTTAATCGGTTTTATCTTAATCCAGTGCCTTCTAGATTATACCCCCCACTTTTACAGTCTTGGAAGATTTATTCAATTATTCAATCCCCATTCTTCTTTTATACCCTTGGATGGCGGCGGTTAAACTTCCCCGATCGGTCAAGATATCCCAAGGCTCTTTTGTGGTTTGATTGCGTTTTTTTATTTAGCTACCAGGAAAATCCTGAAACTAACTTGTTTTACGGATTCTTTTTTTTTATAATATAAGGCGATCCCGGTTTAATTAATAACTCATATAATGGCTGCCCTATTTAATTATTATTTTATAAAATTCGCTTTCTTCAACCTTAAACAAAATTTGATATTCCTAGCCTGGAGACAAGTGGTTAAATCTAGGTAACAAAAGTCGCGGTCTTTTAGCAGCACTATTTGATAATATTTGAATTTGGCTAAAACTGAGGAGAGTACACTTTCTTGTTGATCCTGATTACTATTGCCTATGTGCGGCAGCAATCTCCAGGTTAAGGGAATGGCTCTTCTTGACTAAATCACGCTGACATGACGCAAGTTGAGATTTTTCCACTTTCTGCGGTCAATCGCTAGGTATAACTCCTGTTTCGATTTTTTGGGAACCAATTTCTCTAGCCAATAACTGATGATAGGTCACAATAAGCTACTAATCGTTAAGCTGGGTAAATCCAAGAATATTTGTAACTTTCTACCTCTGAATTCACAAGTTATCCAGATTGGAAAGAGTCTTGCTATTGTTTCTAGTTTGACTTTTTTTTAGGCTTGAATGATGTTGAGCCAGAAGCAGCAACATCAGGAACTGGGCGCGGCCCAATTGCTTTGCTAGATGCTGGCGATCAAATTGCATTAGTATTGTTTTGATTTGTGGGTTTGCTTGTCACTATAGCAGACCCATCTTTTTTTTGGTAACCCAGCTCTCATCCCTTCTGTGTCAAGGTTTCGGCTTCCTTGTTACCCCCCAGCTAGCGCTATAGTTTAATCACTAAATCGGAACACTTATAGGGCTTGTGTGCTTCTAACGCTTTCTTTGTACCAATTGGTGTTCTGGATTAAAGTGTGAGTGCACCAACTCGGATCGGTGAGGGGATAGTCAAGTCGGTAATGTCCGCCTCGACTTTCAGTCCGGAAAGCTGCACTTTTGAGAATTAAATAGCCGATATCTAATAAATTGCCAACTTCTCCCCAATTTCGCAACTGCAGGCTGGTTTCCTGATCCGCAAGTGAGAAATCAAGGATTTTTCCTGGCCGCAACTTCACCAAAGTTTGACTCAAAGGCAAAGAGGCAAATTCTTGCCGCCAAATCTCAACTTGGACGATCGCACTTTCCAAATCCCGCTGTCCCCTGCAAATTCCCGCACTCTGCCACACCAAATTCGGCAATTCTACCCGCAACTTGTCGATCGCCTCAATGTCATGAAGACAAATCGATTTTTCCAAGATTTCCCCGGTATCGAACTCATCTGTGAGTGTTTTGGGCTTTCCACCTTCTAGCTGCAAAAGTCCCATCTGCGCCCCAAAAACCAGACATTCTAGCAGCGAATTGCTCGCCAACCGATTAGCGCCGTGTACCCCCGTGCTGGCAGTTTCTCCCACCGCATACAAACCCGGAATGGATGTTTGGTTGAACTTGTCAGTCACAATCCCTCCCATCCAGTAATGGGCGGCGGGCGTCACCGGCACCGGTTCGGAAAAAATATCAATTCCCCAGTCAGCGCACACTTGAATAATATTCGGAAACCTGTAGCGCAGTCGATCGACCGCAATCGGGCGCAAATCCAGCCAAACATGAGGTTCCCCCGTCTTCTGCAAGTGGCGGAAAATTGCGCGGCTGACAACATCCCGAGGGGCGAGTTCACCGCTGGGGTGAGAGTCAAAAGCAAAGCGATATCCCTTACTGTCAACTAAATGAGCTCCTTCTCCCCGCACCGCTTCGCTAATGAGAAAGCGAGGCGCGCCCACTTTGCTGAGTGCCGTCGGGTGAAACTGCACAAATTCTAAATCTCGCAGCAGCGCCCCGGCGCGCCACGCAATTGCCACCCCGTCCCCGGTACTTACTGACGGATTGGTCGTTTGAGCAAAAACCTGTCCGCCGCCGCCTGTCGCCAGCACCACGGCTTGGGCCTGCAGCCACTTGACTTGTGAGCCGCAAATCGAGCTAATCCCCTGACAGCGCCCGGTTTTGTCTAGCCACAGACTCAAAGCAAAGGCAGGAGATATGAGTTGAATGTTTTTGCGGCTCAATACTTTTGCTGTCAGCGTACTGATAACGGCTTTGCCCGTAGTGTCGGCGGCGTGGAGAACTCGGCGGCGGGAGTGGGCTGCTTCTAGGGTGAGGGCTAAATCTGGGCCGGTGCGATCGAATGCAACGCCCATTTTCACGAGGGAGTCAATGCAAGCACTAGCTTCCTCGACTAAAAATTTCACCGCCTCCAAATCGCAAAGACCTGCTCCGGCAGCCAGTGTATCCTGAATGTGCAGCGCTGCGGAATCTTCAGGGGCGATCGCCGCAGCAATCCCTCCTTGAGCCCAATCACTAGCAGAAACAGGCAGGGTATTTTTATTGATCAAGCCCACCTGCAAATGCTCTGGCAGGCAAAGTGCTGTGTACAAACCCGCCGCGCCAGCACCTATTACCAATACGTCAAATTTGTCAGTCATAAGTCTGCCGCCAGTCGATTTTAGATTTTAGATTTTAGATTTTAGATTTTAGGATTGACTCCACAGATGAATCTAGGGAGTTGAATTAATGTCACTCGAGCGAGCTTATATTTTAGATTTTAGATTAAAGAATTGAGTCTACAGAGGAATCTGGGCAACCCGCTTATTTCAATCTAGCTAGGGAATTTTTGCCGGCTTTTGGCGAATGGTGGTTGAAAGTAAGTCTTGATAAATTAAAGGCAGAAGTCATCAGCCTAAGAGAAAAAAAATCTTTTCTTTCGGCCGTTTGCCTTCTGCCCAATGACTTCTGCCTTCAAATGAGGCCTGCCGCTACCTAGTCGTAGAGACCATTATTCAACCTGTTGTCTCCTTCAATAAAGACTGATTCAACCTCAGTTACAGTGAATTTGTCCAGGTTAGCTTGCAGCAGTTTTTTCTGAGCTTCCGTCAAGTCTGAAATGTTGAGTACGTCCTCAACTTTTTCGTAAGGAGCATTCTTAATAATTAGTCGAGCTAAAGTGGGATACAACCCTCGATATTCCCGAAAGTCCCGGACGGCGCTGTTGTTCAAATCAAGTTTTTTGCCGTACTCTGTGGCAAGCTTCTCATCGGCGCGATTGGTTCTAACCGGAGCTTCAACAGCCAGGAGCGAGGATGATGGCAAGACGATACGGCTCAAGGTCGCCGCGATCGCGCTTTGGTCTCCAGCCCATGCAAAGCAGCCCAGCACTAAGCCCAATACTGCCAATAGACGACCCAATCGTTTCATGAAGTTTTGTCTCCCAATTTCATACACAGCATTTATGTAGAGACTACCATTTTGCTTATGCAGTTTTTCAGATAAATCCGCAACAGGTAGAGGGCTGTTAGAAAATTTACATTTGCCTATTGACACCACGGACGATATATGATAAAGGTGTGAAATTTACCGGAATGCTTGTTGACTGTTGACTGTTGACTAATGACTAATGACTAAATTGAGGCATGGCAGGAAAGTTTATCAAAGACCCTCGCAATTAAAAACTGGGACTGCCATTTTAAGGGTTAATTTTTGCCCCGCGCCCAATTTTCTAGCTATCGAAAATTCTTTCCTTTCCTTTTGAGAAAAGCGTTCAAGTCAGCATAAGTACCGCCGTAAGCCACGCTGGGATGGTCGTAACCCTTCAAAGTAACGGTGTGCTCCTCGAAAGCGACCTGGGCACCCAATTTGGTGAGGTATTTATAGGTCGTTTCTCCCACAGCGATATCCTTGCCGAGTTGCTTGGTACAAGATTCCAGGCGAAATGCTGCGTTTACAGTATCACCCAAGGCGGTATAGTCCGATCGGTGGTTGCTGCCAGAATTTCCCACCATTGCATAACCGGTATTGATGCCGGCGCCGACTCGTAAAGGAAAAGGCAGGGGGTAACGGCTGCTGAGTTCGTCTGTTGCCTTGTGCAGTGCGCTCAAAGCTTGGCAAATCCGCATCATTTCCTCGCTGCTGACATCGCTGGTTTTGTGGAACCAGACGGCCATGATGGCATCCCCGATGTATTTGTCCACCCAACTGCCGTTTTCGCGAATAATCTGTCCTGCTTGGCGGAACCAATTACCGATGACTTCTGAGAGTAGGGTTTCGTCTAGTTGCCTAGTCAAAATTGTAAAGTCTCGGATGTCCATTACCATGACGCTAATCAGGCTGCGCACCGTCAAAGTCGCCGTAAAATCTTCAGAGTCTGTGTCGTGTCTTGGATTGTGCCGGTGGCCGGCGGTTGGGTTGTAGAAGTCCAATTCGGTTTGACCGAAAATAATCCGATCGCCATTTCTGAGGGTGACAGGAATACTGACGCGCCGCCCGTTGACAAAGGAACCGTTGCGGCTCCCCAAGTCTATCAAGTAGAACTCTCCTGTCTCCATTTGCTGTAACATCGCGTGATTACGGGAAATCCAGCGATCGCTCAATACAAAATTATTGTCATCGCTCCGCCCTACTGTCCAGCAATTGCTGCCGGAGAGCGACAAGTAGCGATTGCCGCTTTTTTCTGTACGAAGTACCAAATGTGGATGGGCTTGCAAAGTCACCACAGCCTTAGAAACTACATCAAGTCAACTGGTTTGAGGTTTTAAACTTTAAATTTTAACTTTACCAGACCGCTTATAACTGAGATTACTGCTAAAAAACCTCAAATCGGCCGTTCTCAAATCTAAAATTGTTTAGTCGATCGATGCACCGGCTCCCTACAGGATTGCCAAACCACAATTCGATCGCCGGAGAAGGTGGTTATTGTTAGATCATAAGCCAAAGGGTCATACTTTTCACCCCTAAGATGTATCTGGGCAGTTAAATTTGCGGCTTTTTGCCAAACATATAACTATCTACTCATATTCTACCGAATGTCACGGCTTCCACGGAGAGCTAAGTTTTATTTATGGTGAGGGACCCCAAAAAACTGGAAAATGGCTCTCCGGCTCAGACCGAGGATTGTTAAACACAAGGTATCTTTAAGATTTGTGGCTTTACTTCATGTTTTTGAAGATATCAACAAAGCCTTGGACTGGCTGCGGCGGTTAATAAATTAGAAACACGAGAATTTTATGTTGTCGAAAAGAATTTTGCCTTGTCTGGATGTGAAAGCTGGTCGCGTGGTCAAAGGTGTCAATTTTGTCAACCTTCAAGATGCTGGCGATCCGGTAGAAATGGCTCAGGTTTACAACGATGCGGGCGCGGATGAGTTGGTGTTTCTGGACATTACCGCGACTCACGAAGATCGGGACATTATTATTGATGTGGTGTACCGCACGGCAGATCGAGTATTTATCCCTTTGACGGTGGGCGGCGGTATCCAATCCTTAGACACGATTAAAAGTTTATTGAGGGCAGGCGCTGATAAGGTGAGTATTAATTCGGCGGCAGTCCGCGATCCGAGTTTAATTGACAAAGCGAGCGATCGATTTGGCAATCAGTGCATTGTAGTGGCGATCGACGCCCGCAAACGGCAAGATGCGGATAATCCTGGCTGGGACGTGTACGTGCGCGGAGGGCGAGAAAATACTGGCCTAGATGCGATCGCCTGGGCCAAGGAAGCCGAACAGCGCGGCGCTGGCGAAATTCTGGTGACTAGCATGGACTCGGACGGCACTCAAGCCGGTTACGATTTGGAATTAACCCGAAGCATCGCCGAAATTGTCGAAATTCCCGTCATTGCTTCCGGCGGCGCCGGCAACTGTCACCACATCTACAAAGCCGTGACTGAGGGCAAAGCAGAAGCTGCACTGCTGGCTTCCCTGCTGCATTACGGCCAACTCAGTGTAGGAGAAATTAAAACTTATCTCGCAAAATGCCAAGTTCCCGTGCGACAGCAGTAATATCAATTCCGGTGACACCGTTTGGGATAGTCCGCCGTCCGTTGGGATTCGTCCGTGGGGGAATGTGGAACTATTGACCTTGACTCGAGCGTGCCCGTGCAACCGGAAACGATATAATTGAGTTGAGTCCTCGACGCATAATTTCTATCTTTAGGGTGCGCAGTGCGCACCTTACGCCATAATTCGCGCGTCAAACCATTTTTTCCCGATCGGTCTTGGACGCATAATTTCTCCTTACTTGAATTGTAGGCATTCGCTCTCTTGACTTGAAATGCCTCTGCGTTGCATCTGCAGTTTCCCTATCAATCAAAGATTGATGCAATAAGTCTAAATTTCAACTAGCAGAAAACATAATAATATTCAACTAGCGGAAGACATAAATAAAAATCTTCCCTGAGAATGATTTCAAAGCCCAGCTTTTTCAGCTAAATATATATTAGCTCAATTTTAAAGAGTTCAACTTCTAATAGTATCAGTTGCTTTTATCAGACTTGAGCGAAAGACTATGCTGGACTTGATTGCATCTCTTGTCAACAATTTCAGTCAATAAAACTTGTAAAAAAGGAGAAATCGTTTATGTCTTTGATCGGCTTTAACTTCCCTGCCAAGCGTTTAGTTCGCACTTTAATAGCTGTTTGTTTTTGTGCCTTGATGTTTGTGTCTAATGCTTTCCCCGCTTTTGCCGTTACCAGCAGCCCCACCAAAGGTGAAGACCAACTTTTGGGTATTGAAAAAGAATCTCAGGAAGTTGTCCTGAAAAAACCGATGTCCTTGGAAGAAACTCAAAAAAAAGCGAGCGAAGGACCCAACGAAGTTCAGGGAGCCGCTGACATTGACAAAATGAAAAATCCTTCCAACACAAACACTACATCCTTTGAGCAAATAGTCAAAAAAGCTGTCAGCGACATCAAAAACTAACTCAGCGCGCAGTAGTCAGGGGACAGTTGTCAGTATAAAAGATCGGGGACACGGCACGGCGCCGTGTCCCTTTAAGTTTCGTATCCAATCTCAATTTAGCTGTAGTTGGCAGAATTGGTATCAGATTGAATAAAAAAGTGGAAACGACTTGGCATCTTTCGGCTTTACGAACACTCTTTGCTGGGGCTGCAAGTGCAAGGTATCAAATCTTTCTCTCGTCAAATTAGCGTTTACTACTTGACCGTCATCTAAGGTTAATTCTACCTGAATTTCCCATCCCAAATGAATCAAGCGACTGATTCTTGCAGGCACTGTTGCACTATTTTCTGTAGTTTCAATTAGTACGTCGTGAGGGCGCAAGAAAATCTCCGGGTGGGCTGATTCAAAGCCGTTGGCTTGAAACATCCTCGAACTGCTGGGCAATACATTGACGGGACCGATAAAACTCATTACGAAAGCACTCGCTGGATTGTCGTAAATTTCTGCGGGTGTGCCTACTTGTTCGATTTTACCTTTATTCATTACCGTAATTCGATCGGCAACTTCCATCGCTTCTTCTTGATCGTGCGTCACAAAGACTGTGGTAACGTGAACTTCGTCATGAAGTCGCCGCAACCAAGCACGCAAATCTTTGCGAACTTTGGCATCGAGAGCTCCAAAAGGTTCGTCTAGCAGTAACACTTTCGGTTCCACAGCCAGGGCTCTGGCGAGGGCCACCCGCTGCCGCTGGCCTCCTGAAAGTTGCGACGGGTATCTATTGCCCAATCCTCCCAATTGCACTAAATTCAACAATTCTTCTACCCGCGATTGGACTTTCGCAGGCGGTATTTTCTGAATTTCCATGCCGAAAGCGATGTTTTTTCGCACTGTCATGTGCTTGAATAGCGCGTAGTGCTGAAACACAAACCCAATATTGCGCTCTTGGACGCTAGTATTGGTGGCATCTTGGCCGGTCAGCCAGATTTTGCCGGAGTCGGGCATTTCTAAACCGGCAATCAGCCGCAGCAGCGTAGACTTGCCGGAACCAGACGGGCCCAGCAATGCGACTAGGGAACCTGATTCAATTTTTAAGCTGACTCGATCGAGTGCTTGGAAACTGCCAAACTGTTTTGATACGTTTTCTACAACTATGCCCATAGTTCGTTCGGCAACGAAGCCGTGTACAAGATTTAACAGATTTAACGGATGGATGTTGAGCTTCGAGGTTCGAGCTTCGAGGGAAAAATCTTAATCTCCGGTTTGGGGAGGGGTTAAAGTAAGTTTTTTATAGCACGATCGCAGATCCGTTTGTTAATTTTAGGGTTTTGGCGATCGGTCAGTCGATTTTAGATTTTAGATTTTAGATTTTAGATTTACTTGCAGCTTTGCATCTGGAAGTCTAAAATTTTGGGCCCTCGAGGAAAGGAGTCGGGGCTTTGTATCCGTTTTTGGGCGGGGTCACACACCGGAAACTTAACAAAAATCCACCTCCAATACAAAACAACACAATTCTTTGCTACCAAAGTTGGCGTTTGGTACTACAATGCAGCAAAAGTTCAAGCGTTTTTGACTTCAACTGCTGAGGGGATAAAGGAAAATGGGAGATGTTGGACGTGTGCCTGTAGGAATTATCGGCGCTTCAGGGTACGGCGGCGTGCAACTTGTGCGACTGCTGGCAGATCACCCAGCGGCTGAAGTAGTCTATTTGGGCGGGGATAGCAGTGCGGGAAAACCTTTTTCCAGCCTTTATCCGCATCTGACTAACTGCATTGATTTGACAGTCGAGGCGATCGACCTAGACAAAATAGCGGCAAAATGTGAAGTTGTGTTTCTGTCCCTGCCGAACGGTTTAGCTTGCCAAATGGCACCGACGCTGATCGAAAAAGGCTGCAAAGTCTTGGACTTGTCGGCTGACTACAGATTTGAAAATCTGGAAACTTACAAAGCTTGGTACGGCGGCGAACGATCGGACTCGGAATTGGCTGCAACGGCTGTTTACGGTTTGCCAGAATTGTATCGCGATCGAATTAAAGACGCTAAGTTAGTAGGCTGTGCCGGCTGCTACGTCACTGCTAGTTTATTAGCCCTGGCACCTTTGCTCAAACAAGGTCTCATCGTGCCAAAAACAGCAATTATCGACGCCAAATCCGGTGCTTCTGGAGGGGGCCGCAAAGCCGAAGTCAATCTGTTGTTGGCTGAAGCAGAGGGTTCTCTGGGCGCTTACGGCGTTGCCCGCCACCGCCACACCCCAGAAATCGAGCAAATTTGCAGCGATTTAGCCGGACAAGATATTAAAGTTCAGTTTACTCCCCACCTAATTCCGATGGTGCGGGGAATTCTGGCGACTGTTTACGCAACTTTGCGCGATCCGGGTTTGGTGCGGGAAGATTTAATTACGATTTTCACAGCTTTTTACCGCAATTGTCCTTGGGTAAAAGTGTTACCGGCTGGGGTTTATCCGCAAACAAAATGGGCTTGCGGCACGAATCTTTGTTTTATCGGTGTGGAAGTCGATCCCCGTACTGACAGGGTGATTGTGCTGTCGGCGATCGACAATTTAATTAAGGGACAAGCCGGTCAAGGCATCCAGTGCATGAACTTGATGATGGGTTGGGAAGAAACTTTGGGTTTGCCGCAATTGGCTTTCTATCCTTAATTGAGGATCGGAAATATCCAGATTTAACTGGTTCCCGGGCTCGGCCTGGGAACCGATATCCAGAGGATCTGCATCGAAGACCCGAGGAAAATTCGAGGCTCTTCCTAGCCTATCTGCGTTCCCAGGCCGAGCCCGGGAACGAGGATTTTCGATTACCAAGTATTACTTTGGCCCGTAACCGATCGAGCCTGCATAAATTGCCCGATTGCCCAATTGATTCTCAATCCGTAACAAACGGTTGTATTTAGCCACCCGTTCGCTGCGACACAAAGAACCAGTCTTGATTTGGCCGGCGCGAGTCGCTACCGCTAAATCAGCAATTGTGGTATCTTCAGTTTCACCGGAACGGTGGCTGATGACCGATCGATAACTGTTCCGTTTACCCAGGTCGATCGTATCCAAAGTCTCCGTCAAAGAACCAATTTGATTCAGCTTAATCAAAATCGAATTGCTAGCTTTCAAATCAATTCCTTTTTGCAACCGCGTGCGATTAGTAACAAACAAATCGTCACCCACCAATTGAACTTTGCTGCCCATTTTCTGCGTCAGCGCTACCCAACTGTCCCAATCGTCTTCATGCAAACCATCTTCAATGGAAACAATCGGATATTGTCCGGCTAAACCATCCAAATAATCGATTAATTCCGCAGGCGAATGAGCCACACCGTCGTAAGTGTACTGCCCATCTTTGTAAAATTCGCTAGCAGCAACATCCAAAGCCAAAGCAACTTGTTCGCCTGGTTTGTAGCCAGCTTTTTCAATAGCTGCAATCAGCAAATCCAAAGCTGCTTGATTGGATTTAAGATTAGGCGCAAAACCGCCTTCATCACCCACACCAGTCAGCAAACCCTCAGCTTTTAAGACTTTACTCAGGGATTCAAATACCTCTGCACCCCAGCGTAAAGCTTCTTTAAAAGATGGCGCACCCACAGGGACAATCATAAATTCTTGAATGTCCACATTATTGTTAGCGTGAGAACCCCCGTTGATCACGTTCATCAAAGGCACGGGTAAAACGTTAGCTAAGGGCCCGCCCAAGTAGCGGTAAAGGGGGAGTCCTAAAGTCTCGGCGGCCGCCTTTGCTGTGGCTAAGGAGACGCCGAGAATGGCATTGGCCCCGAGGTGGGATTTGTTGGGGGAACCGTCCAAGTCAATCATGGTTTTGTCTACCAGTGCTTGGTCGATCGCATCCAGATTCGCCAAAGCGGGGGCAATTTTGTGTTCAACGTTAGCGACCGCTTTCAGGACTCCTTTGCCACCGTAACGTTTGTTGTCGCCGTCGCGGAGTTCGTGGGCTTCAAAAGAGCCTGTAGACGCGCCGCTGGGCACTTGTGCGAGCCCGACAACCCCGTTAGCTAGGTAAACTTCAGCTTCAATGGTGGGGCGGCCGCGGGAGTCGAGGATTTCTCTGGCTTTAATAAATTCGATCGCAGTGTCTAGCATATTAACGGTTCCTGACTTAACTCAACGTTTGATGACAATTAGCAGTCTGTTGGTTTTCCCACGCTGACTGCTGACGGGTAATAGAGTACGCGATCCCCAGAATTATTGCTGCACAGTTCAAAATATTTGCGGATTTGGGCGGTTGGCTGTCAATAAGCTAGGCTTGTTGCAGAATAACCAGGGGCAATTTTGACAGAAATTTGATTTTTTTTACCGCAGATTCACGCAGAGTTTCTTAATGGGAACCTTTGTTAAAATCAGAATGTCAACCAAGTCAATCAAAAAAGGAGAAACTAGGATGCCAGAAACAACTTTAGGAAAAATTAGAGCATTAGCTCAAAATTCAGCCCCAATTATTGCCGATCCCCCAAACATCAAATTAGTCACAGGGCCATTGCCAAACCCAGGCAGCGACCCCAACTTTTTTGATCTTACTCCCAATGACGACGCAGTTCAATTAGCAAATGGAATTCTGGGCAACACTCCCGGAGGTTTGCGGGCCTTAGCCGGCAACGATTTCGTCAGAGGTTCCGGTGCAGCAGAACGGATGAACGGTAACAGCGGCATAGATACTTTAATCGGAGGCTGTGGCAGCGACACTATTCGCGGCGGTCAAGATTTTGACATACTTTACGGAGAATGCGGCAGCGACATTCTCAGCGGAGATCAAGGCAATGACTACGCTTACGGAGGCACGGACAATGACTTTATTCGCGGCGGTAAAGGAAATGATGCTTTAGTAGGAGAGAGTGGAAACGATACTCTAATCGGTGATGCTGGAATTGATAGACTTTGGGGAAATGAAGGTGCAGATGTGTTTGTCCTCCGCAGAGAAGTGGGAGCAACTTCGGGGGAAATAGGTTCGACACAGCCACCTCCAGCCGGCAATTTTAATGACGAGCAAGTGCCGGCAGATTTTATTCTCGATTACAATCCGGCTGAAGGTGATGTAATTGGATTGGCGTCTGGATTGACGCGAAACGATATTGTTTTGAGCGAAAGGTTTTTGACAATTGGTGATGCCAGAGATTACGATAGCAGCGGCCCTTTTCCTCCGGGACAGCCTCGAACGGCTGATTTTAGATTCCTGAATACTAAGGCGACGGTGATTCGAGAAGCTAGTACCGGAAATATTCTGGGTTTGGTGAAGGATGTTTCGCCGGATCAACTTCGGTTTACATCTGTATCGGAGGGGGCGATCGCTCTAGGATAATTACCAACTTTAATGCGTAAGGTACGCCTCGGCGCACCCTACAAACTCAACTACCAACTCAATCGGTGCGCGTTGCGTACCCTACAGACTCAACTGCTGCGCCGAGGCGCCGGCTAAAATTTTTAAGATTGCCAAAAATCCGCCACATCATATCCCATTTTGCCGAGCATTTGTCGCAGCAGAGGTAAGCTCAAACCGATCACATTCGTGTGACATCCTTCGATTTTTTCCACAAAAAAGCCGCCTTTACTTTCCAGTGCAAAACAGCCTGCACAGGCGAGGGGCTCTCCGGTAGCGACGTAGGCCGCAATTTGGCGCGAGGTAACTTTCGCAAAATGAACTTTTGTAACTTGACAGCGAATGAGCGCTCGCTCCATTGCCTGCTCAAAGTCATCGAATCTAGTATCAATTAAAGCATGACCCGTATAGAGTTCGCCAACTTTACCGCGCATTTTCTGCCAGCGCGAGATTGCTTCTTCCGCATCCTTCGGTTTACCGTGAATTGCACCATCTATGACCAAAATTGAATCGCATCCCAACACCAAACACGATTTTGGATTGGGGATTTGCGGGTGAGAATTAGCCCGCAAAAACTTAGCTACAGCCTCAGCTTTTCCCTCTGCTAAAACCTGCACTAATTTAGTTGCATCCCTCATTTGTACTTGCCCTTCATCAAATTCGCTGGGGCAAATCACAGCTTGAATGCCGGCACTTTTTAGCAGGCTGCGGCGCGCCGGAGAAGCTGAAGCTAACACAAAAGTGGGAATCTTCATACTAATGGTAAGTTTTGAGCTCGGGTCAGGGTGAAAAGTTATGGTATAATTTTAGATCTGCTAGGGGCTGGTTCACCAGTATTTTTTATTTCAAAACCCGGATATTTATCAACCAGCCCCTCCATACAGGAAGGATGCCACCGGGCATGAGATGAGTGTTGAGTGTGAGTTTTTTTTAATAATTAGCAATTGGCTACTAATAATTCAGGATTGACGCACAGGGAATAAAGAAACCGGGTTTTTAAACCGAAAACTATCGCGGTACACTACTAATTTTAGTGAAAAAACCAGGCTTCTGCCTCCGTCCTATAATTTTAACTCTTCCCAATTACCAATTGCTAATTATTAATTCGCACCGCAGTAGCCGATCGCTCTATCTGTCACTTTTAAGCTTAATAAACCGAGAAAGATTTAACAACGTTCTCAAAAGCTTCTTTTACCTTGGGCCAGCGTTCTTCGGTAGTGGAAACGTTAAGCGTAAACAGTTTGCCGCGGCTGACGGCTACACTAGCTAAGTTGTGCCGTTCTTGGTTGGGCAACTTAACGGCGTATTCTAAAATGTAATAGGTTTTCGATCGCGATTCGCGAGCTTCAGCATTGACTAATTCAGCTTCGCGGCCGGAATCAGTCGGGGCGATCGCACTTTTGCTGAGCTTGTATCCCACATCCGTCGGCGTTCCCAAATCCGCCAGAGTTTTGTCCTTCGCCACAGGACTGATTACCACGCTGACGTTCTCGGTTTGCTGAATCAAATCGCGGAATACCACATCTGGCCCGTTAGAAACCGCGATCGGCAGCCAGCCGTTAGGATAGAGAAATTGATAGCCGTCCCCAGTATCAACGTAGCTTTTGAGTCCGGTAACTTTAGATACACAACTGGTCAAGGTGAGGCTCAGAACTACCAGAAGTATTGCCGCAATTCGTTTGAACATTCTTTTTACGAGTAGGGTAACAGGAAAATATTTAATTTTAATTGTCTCACCAAACCTTGAGCCTAAAAATAGTTAAGCTATGGATCGCCGTTCGTGTACCGCCTGCGAGCCATAGCCAGAAAGTTTAATTTTTAACAAAATAATTACAGGTGAGTCAGCCAGTTAATCAGTCCGTGCTTGGTCGAAACTTCTAAAGCCAACAGAGAAACAAAACCGATCATGGCAAGGCGGCCATTTAAGCGTTCTGCGTAAGGGGTGAACCCGGTGCGGGGTTCGTCATCGACGTATACTGTCGGCTCGATCGCAAAATTGTTCATTTTGCCTTGGTCGTCCAGCATTAAGCCTCTGTTAGTCATGTTTTTTTCTTAAATTGCTTGTGATGTACTGTAAATAAATGTAACAGACTGATGAAGATATGTAAAGGATTGTGAGAAATTTTTTTTAAAGACCTGGATCTGACAGCAGTTTCTCAAAAAAATGCAACTGTAGGCAAGCTCTAAACCCTTATAGAATCAGTCCTTACCGATTCTTTAATCTAAAATCTAAAATTTAAAAGGGTATGACTGTGGACAGTAGACTCTGGGCCCCGGAGGGGGGAGGATAGAGTTGAGAGGCGCAAAAGTCGATGGTGTGTGGCAAATCCAGTCTGGGTTTGACGAAAATTGTGGAACGGAGGAAAAATTTATGCGGGCCAGTCTGGAAATGCGATGGTTTTATAGCGGTGCGCTGCCAAAATCGATCGCTCAATGGTTTGGAAGCGACAGTCTCGGTGGGTATCTTTCGCCTCCGGAAGAGCGGGAAGACATATATTTGCTAGTACCAGGCTGCGACTACTTGGGAGTGAAGCTGCGCGGGAAAACATTGGAGGTAAAGTGGCGGCAGGGAGAGTTGGGGGCGATGCAGTTCGGCAACCGCTGGGAAGGCAAGGCTGAGAAGTGGCTGAAGTGGGTATGTGCCGACACTATGGCGCCGGTACCGGCGGATATTGTAGCGACAGGAAAGTGGGTGGTAGTCAAGAAAAAGCGAGCGCAGCGTCTTTACCAAGTTTCGGCCCCTGGTTCCCTGATGTCTGTGCCTGTGGAAGCCCCAATTCCCCAGGGTTGCACCGTGGAACTGACTCAGTTGAACATTAACGGCAGCGCGTGGTGGACTTTGGGATTTGAAGCGTTTGGTAGCGAAAGTTCTTTGACAGAAAGCCTGCAAACAGTGGCTACTTGGACTAGCAAGACCTATCAGGCGCAAAAGTTGAATGTTGGGGATTCTTCTGCTTATCCGATTTGGCTGACCACCAAGTAATATCAAATCCGGCATTAATAATACCGCCTGTATTCTTTAGTGCCCCTCTGCTGGGATCAGAAGCAAGTTTAGGATAGGTTTCAATCGCCGACTCCGATGAGGGCGCTTCTAACTATTTCGTTCTATAAATTTGACGATAATCTACTCACGGTAGATTTAACATTCTCGAACTGTATCTACCAAGGGAGTAGGAGCGCAACTTGTCCGCAGGCGTAACTTCAGGCCGAACTAATCTTACTAATTCTGATTGACGAGCTAAATTAATCGCGGCATTCAAATCACGTTCAATAATTGCACCGCAATGTTGACAATTGAAAACTGGTTCTTTTAATGGCCTTGATTGAACACGATCGCAGTTTGAACAAGTTTGAGATGAGGCATACCAGCCGTCAACTAACTCCAACTTTGTGCCATAAATAGAATATTTATAGGCTAATTGGCGACGAAATTCATAGAAACCACAATCCGAAATAGCGGCCGCTAACTTGTGATTACCTATCATACCGCTCACCTTCAAATCTTCGATGCGAATGTGTACTTTTGGCTAATTTATGTGGTAGTTTTCTGCAATAAATCTCGGCGTTGATTAGCAGTTTTGGCGTGAATCTTGGCAATTCTATGATAGTGTTTGTGAGCATTTTTAGACGCTCTTACACCTGACAGTCAGGTACTGTCCAATCTTTAACTCTCTGATAGAGAGCCAATGCGTAATTGTAGCCAAACCTAGCGTAACCAGAATGTCGCGCCATCAAGCTACGTTCTTTGTTGTTAAGTTTTAATTCGAGTTTGATGGCGTAGATAACTGATATCATTTCCGGTTACACCGTCCGTGATGTTGACGGTTGACGGTTGACGGTTGACGGTTGACTGTTCACGGCGTCAACCGTCAACAGTGAACTCGAATTTACTATTCCGATGCTAACGGATTTGATATGATTAAAGTTTTTGAGCAATTTCTTTGAGTTCCGTAACTATTTGTTTGGTCTTGTGGCTTCTACTGCATCGGGTTTTAGGTTTAAAAGTTGAGCCCTATTGTAGCGCTTGTAACCATTGAGGTGCGCTCTGGAATTAACTTTCCTTTGGGTTCGTCTGCCTCAGAATGATTAACTTACTCATACAGCGATTCTAGGGTACTCGATGAGTAGATTTAGGAAATTTTAGGGAAAATTGTCTCTCACAGAATCTACCCCCTTTCTGAGATTCTCCCCCTCTTTCATTCTCCCCACTCTGCCAGCAGTTCTCAGAATTTGACAAGCTAAAATTGCCGCACCAAACCCGTTATCAATATTCACCACACCCACACCAGCCGCACAAGAATTGAGCATAGTCAACAGAGGAGCAATCCCGCCAAAACTCGCGCCGTAACCCACACTCGTCGGCACAGCAATCACCGGACAATCTGCCAAACCCGCAACCACACTCGCCAAAGCACCTTCCATACCCGCCACCGCAATCAACACATCAGCATCAGCAATTACGTGCCGGTTGCTCAGCAAGCGGTGAATGCCGGCAACTCCGACATCCCACAAACGTCGCACCTGAAAGCCGCAAAGTTGGGCAGTAACTGCTGCCTCTTCCGCTACAGGTAAATCCGCCGTTCCCGCACTGATGATAGTCACAGTACCCGGATGCTGCGGAGTTGGGGAATTAGCAGAAATTGCACAAATTCGAGCCTTTTGGTAGTAACACAAATCGGGTATTTTTTGCTGTAATTGCTCGAAAACTTCCAATTCTATTCGCGTCGCCATCACAGCAGGATTTCGCCCCCGCATCGCCTCGATAATCTCCACAATTTGGTCTGGAGTTTTCCCTGGGCCCCAGATTACTTCAGGAAAACCGGTTCTTAAAGTGCGGTGGTGGTCAATTTTGGCAAAATCCCCCACTTGTTCAAAGTCAAAATATTTTAATTTTTCTAAAGCGGAACTCGGGCTCACATCGCCGGCGGCC
The DNA here is from genome assembly GCF_036702785.1 of Microcoleus sp. AR_TQ3_B6. NCBI lineage: Bacteria > Bacillati > Cyanobacteriota > Cyanophyceae > Oscillatoriales > Microcoleaceae > Microcoleus > Microcoleus sp. AR_TQ3_B6. The sequence continues at coordinate 27,492 of NZ_JAUBVJ010000058.1, forward strand.
ACAGATTCGAGTAACTTCTGTAAAATTTCAGGTTCCATTAATTAATGACTGATAAATTTGACTGCTGACTGCTATAGATTGCTTCGGGAGGGTTTATTTATGCGGTCGATCGCACATACCTTCGTAAAACCCGCCCCTACAGACTAATAAATGCTGAGTGCGGAGTGCTGAGTAATAACTATTCTGTTATTTTCAGCTCGTACAAATTCCAGAAAGCACCGCCGAGGGCACTGTAGCGAATTCCCGAAACGCGATCGCGCACCGCCTCAAAAGTGAGCGGATTCACCATATAGATAAACGGCACTTGTTCTGCTATAATCCGCTGCGTCTCCCCATAAATTTCCTTGCGCTTCGCCTCATCAAGCTCCTGGGAAGCTTTCACGTAAAGGTCATCGATTTTCCGTTCCCAGTCGTAAACTTCCCAACCCTTAATCGGAGGTTCTCCGGCTTGCGGGCCCTGGTTGAAACTGTGCAAAGTCCCATTGACAGACCAAATATTGTAGCCGCTGTGGGGTTCAGTACCTCCTGTAAAACCGCCCAAGTAAGTATCCCAATTCCGCGTCAGGCGCAGCTTTTCCACATAAGTGTTAAAACTCAGGAACTGCGTATCAACTTGCATCCCCAGCTTGCCCAAATCTTGCTTAATTTGCGTTGCCATTTGTTCCCGCACTTTTTTACCCGCAGCCATCAACAAAGTAAATCGCACTTTGTTGCCTTCAGCATCCAACAATTCGTTGTTACTATTATACTTAAAACCAGCACTTAACAGTAACTCTTTCGCTTTTTGCCAGTCGTAACTGTAAGTTTTCAATCCCTGTTCCGGGGACAGGTAGAACGGACTTTGCGCCGGAATTGGGGAATGCAGCGGTGCGCCCAGTCCGCGATAGATATTGTTAGTCATGGCGGATCGGTTGATGCCGTAGGCGATCGCCTGCCGAAATTCCTTAGTCGCGAACCACCGAGACTTAACCGGGTCTACAAACGGCTGATTTTGAGCATTGCGCCCCTTATTGAGATTGAAACACATAAACACGCTGCCAGTATCCGGCCCGCCGTTGAAGACCGTATATTTGCCGCGTTTTTCCTCCCGTTTCAGCAGCGGAAACACTTCCGGCTCCACGTTCAGAGTATCCAAATCGCCCGAGCGAAAATTCAGCAGTTGATTGTCAGTATTTTCGATAATTTGCCAAACAATTTGCTGGATGTAAGGTTGAGGATTTGCCTCAGCATCTTTGCGCCAAAAATACGGATTTCGTTCCAAAACCACGCGCTGATTAGGAGTATAGCTCAGCATTCGGTACTGACCGTTGCCGACAATTTTTTTAGGGTCAGTATCCGTGCCCCAAGTACTCAGGAATTTAGGCTTGCCCTCTGCATCTGTATTTTCGACAGCTTCCTGTAAAATATGAGCTGGTAAAATCGGGATTCCCCCAGCATATCTAATAAAAGGAGCAAAGGGTTCTGCAACGGAAAATTCAACGCGGCGGCTGTCAATTTTTTTAACTTTTGGGAATTGGCGACTCATGCCCACCCTCAGAGTATCTTTTAAACCGCTAGGAATTTTGTCATTGAAATAAATCTTTTCATAGCTGAAGATAATATCATCAGTAGTCATCGGTTCGCCGTCCGACCATTTCAATCCCTCTCGCAGGGTGAAGACAATCTTTTTGCCATCTTTAGAAACTTCCCAGGACTCGGCTAAACCGGGCTCTAGGTTCGATGTCAAGCCGTTTTCGTTGATCAATCCCTCGTACATATAGCCAAAAACGCTGTATGCAGATTGATTTAGCGGGTAGTTAAATGTACCCGGGCCGCTGGGGGTGGGAACGATGAGCCTGTTTACTAAGTTCGATCGGGCTGGAGTGCACGCAGACAGAGTTATAGTGGCAATTGCCGCCAGTAAAATCGCCAGCCAGCGCAGTCTTGAATGTAGCATCATAGAAATTTTCATAATCTTTTAGTTTACCACCTGCGTGCAGCTATGACTGAGATTGTAACCAACCGAGAAAGTCTTCAGTGCGCGAAAAATACTTGGTTATCCCTACTTCCCGCAAAGCATCTTGAACTTCCGCTACACTAAATTCTTTTGTATTATTGCTCAAAAATACCTTGACTTCATTAGCGTGTAACTGGGCGTGAGTCAAGATGCAGTGGAGAATCAAATTATCTGTCGGGTCTTCTTCAATAAAAACTGTATTCAAGCTTTCTCGCAGTGTATCTGGTGTTAGTTCGATCATCTCCACATTGTCAGCCAATAATTCAAGAGCCTCAAAAAGACGTACTTTAATATTATTGAGCAATCCTTCATTTTCATTCAAAGACTCTTCTACATGGAATAAAAGAGACTTAGCATAAGGCGAAGTAAGATCGCGCTTGAGCTGGCTAATTTGTTTTTTCTGTTCATCGGCAAAACGGTTGCGCCGCTTGATATCGTCTTCTAAAGCCGAGAGAGCTTCCATGCAGCAAATAGCAGGTATGGCAATGCGGACTGATGTTGGTACACTCAGTAACAAGTTATTGGCCTCAGGATCGCGCCCTGTAGCAATACTCATCAAAAAGTTAGTTTCTATATATAAAATCGCCACCAATTTTTACCCTTGACTTTGTTGTTCCACCTGCTAGCAACGGCAGCAAACCGATTGCTGCTATCTGTTCCGATGCTGGCGGAATCTCAGACTTCCAATTATAAGCTAAGTCACGCAACCATGCTTCAATCAGCCTAGTGAGGTATGGCTCAAATATCCGCTGATCGCCTAATTTTGAGTCATAATAGTGAAGGATGTCAGCCGTTTTTAACGATAAAACAGCTTCAGACAAAACAGTACCGTTCCATTTTAAAACGATTATATTTTCGAGATTTACAATCATAGCATAAGGAATTACCACATTTTTTTCGGAGAGTTTTGAGAGGAAATGTTTGATTTGTCGGAGCGCGCGAACGATAATACTCTGTTTGGCTGCCTTTTCTTTAGCTTGATTAACTTTGACCTCGATTAGCACGACTATCCGATCGTCCTTATCCAACGCGATAATATCCGCATCTATGGGTAATTCTACTTCCAAGGTTTCAGTTTGCATGGTTTCAGCCTTCCTAGCGTATAAGTTTAAGTAAATTCAACTTCTACTATCAAACCAATTTTTTATTTTTTGGAGACTAAAACTACAGCATAGGCTGCAATTCCTTCTTCTCTCCCCACGGGTCCTAACTTTTCGTTTGTAGTAGCTTTGATGCCGATTTGGTCGGGTTTTAATTGTAGGACAGTAGAAAGCCGATCGCGCATTTGCTCAATATGCGGTTTCAGCTTTGGACGTTCCGCCACCACCACCGAATCAATATTGCCGATTTCCCAGCCTTTATCTAATATTAACTGATTGACTTGTGCCAGCAATACGAGACTATCAGCACCTTTCCATTTCGGGTCAGTTGGCGGGAAATACAGCCCGATATCTCCTAAGCTGAGAGCTCCGAGCATAGCGTCCATGATAGCGTGGGTGAGCACGTCTGCGTCGCTGTGCCCTAATAAGCCTAATTCGTGGGGAATGTGAACGCCGCCAAGGATGAGGGGGCGATCGGGAACTAAGCAGTGAATGTCGTAGCCGTTGCCGATGCGGATGTTCATATACATTTAAGGTTTGGGAAAGTATACCAAAAAACAATTATTTCATATTTGTGAGGAGATAGCTGAAAAAGTAGAGTCTTGATTTACGAAATTTGTGGGAAAGGAATGTGGCAACCCAAACCTTCAGGTTGATGATATAATATCCAAACAATAAAATTTTCTAATGGTTAATACCCAACTCCCTTAACTTGGCAGCTAACCGTTATTTCTGTTGCTTTTCAATTTCTAATTTTTGGATTGCTTCCTCTTTCAGAGTTCGCTCTCATTCTGTAGGTATAGCTTTTTTTACTGTCTAATGTTATAGATGCTCGAACCATCTAAAAAATAGAAAACAACACTTATTCCCACAAATCCCCGCAGGAAACCCTATGATTCAATCCCTCACTATTGAAGGATTCAAAAGCTTAGAAAAAATAACATTAAATCTAAGCAACCTTAACTTGTTTATCGGCACTAACGCCAGCGGTAAATCTAACTTTTTCGATGCTTTGCGAGTCTTGCAAGGAATTGCTTACGGATTTACTATTGATGAAATCTTTAACGGTAAGCCGAAAAATGCTACCAGTGAAGTCTGGGATTCGATTCGCGGTGGTAGTAGTAAAGCGGCCTTCACACCGCGCGGACACTCTACTTCAGAAGAAAAAACTATCCAGTTTTTGGTTACAATTAAATTACGCAACGCTCCAGAAGAGGAAATACAATACTCTATCAGTATTTCAGCAGAAAGAGGATGCGTCCGCAGTGAAAAATTACAAGTTAATGGTTCACCAATTTTTGATTCTGAACCCATTTCCAATCATCCCAATAGTCCTTTTATAGAAGTTCGCTATTTTAAGGGCAAACGAGGGAAACCGCCTCATATAAAATTTGAAAAATCTCGTTCAGTCCTCCATCAATTATTGCGCAACGAAACTTGTTCACACGATCATATCGAGATGATAGCAGTGTGTATGCTTACCCTCGGTAACACGCAACACCTTGACCCATCTCCTGCCATTTTGCGCGGTTATTCTCAAGCGCATACAGCGCGACGCATGGGAGAACGAGGTGAAAATTTCGCAGCTTTAGTTAAAACAATTATTACGGATGTTACCGAAAAATCTGCTTTTGTATCCTGGCTCAAAGAATTAACCCCCACAGAACTCGATGATGTTAGCATTTTGTCCGGTGCATTAGGAGAATCATTGTTTGCACTCAAAGAGGGTGATATTGACTATCCTGCTCCTATTTTATCCGATGGAACGCTCAGATTTGCCGCGATTACCGCTGCTTTCTTTCAACCAGATTTACCGGAAATTCTTACGCTTGAAGAAATAGAAAATGGTCTTCACCCAACTCGCTTGAGACTTCTAGTTGAGTTAATGAAGGCGATGTCTAAATCTGGGAATGTTCAAGTTATGGCAACTACTCACTCACCTTTAATTTTAGAATGGCTGAATCCTGACGATTATGCCACTACTTTTGTTTGTAAGCGGGATGAAAGCACAGGAGCAACTAATATTATCCCTCTCAGCAAAATTCCTGCTTTATTAAATTTGATTCAAAAGCAGCCGATTAGCGAACTGTTTGCCGAAGGTTGGTTTGAGGGAGTTCTACGAGCTTTAAAGTGCTAATCATCCCTGAAGATCCAACTAATAACGGCTACATCCTCAAACCTTTAATCAAAAGGATGATGAAGGAATGTGGCAAGCAAAACGCGCAGGTTGATGTGCTGGGTAATCCCAGACTCTAAGGGTATAATCACGCGAAAAAATTGATGAGTGAAATCATTTTTGAAAGCTATGTTCACAAATATTTACTGCTGTTTATACCAGATGCAGACGGTAAAGATCGGAGCAGAGAGTTTGCGATATTAGAAAAGGAAGCAAGAGAGAAAGGTGCAAAGCTATTGTGCTGTGCTGCTTGCCAAGAAGTGGAAGCGTGGGTGTTAGCGGGTCACTTGGATAAGCTAGACAAACATTGGTCAGAAATTCGGGCAGATCCGAGTGTAAAAGATAATTTTTTTGCTGATTTGCTCAGTCGTTATGGGGATCCTAAAGCTGCGGGAGGGGGGAGAGAAAGGTTAATGCTGGAAACGCTAGAAAATTATCGGGGACTTCTCGATCGCTCTGGTGAACTCAAAGACTTACAAACGCGAATCCAAAATTTATTAGGCTCTTAAATATACGGTCTTGGACGCATCAAGACCTTCATAACCGGGTTTTTTACCGAATCTGTGGACTGCAACGAAGTATTACCGCAAAAAACCCAGTTTCTGACCACCCGTGCGATCGCCCTTTCTCCTATTCTTCCCTCTCCTGCAACCACCGATCGTACAAATCCGCTCGGCGCGATCGAGTTCTTTCAATTTGCTGTTCTCTGCGCCAGCGAGCAATTTCCGCGTGATTACCCGACAGCAACACATCGGGCACTTTCAATCCCCGAAAATCCGCCGGTCGAGTGTACTGCGGATAATCCAAAAGTCCGTCCTCAAAACTCTCAAACTTTAGGGAATCTTCCTTCGCCACAGTTCCCCGCAGCAATCGCAAAACTCCATTAATCAAAGCCAAAGCCGGAATTTCGCCCCCCGTGAGCACAAAATCCCCCAAAGACACCTCGCGAGTTACCAAATGCAGCACTCGATCGTCCACACCTTCATAATGACCGCAAATCAACACCAACTGCTCGCGCGCGCCCGCCAACTCCCGAAACATCCCCTGCTGCATCGGTTCCCCCTGGGGAGTCAGCAAAATCACCTCCCGAGAAGGCAAAACCGGCAGCGACTCCACCGCAGCAAAAATCGGTTCCGGCTTCATCAGCATCCCCACTCCGCCCCCGTAAGGCTCATCATCGACTCGCTGGTGCTTGTCTGTGGTAAAATCGCGGGGATTGACAAAATTCACCTCAGCAATCTTTTTAGCTAAGGCTTTGCCCATCAGTCCCGACTCCAGGGGAGCCCGGAAAAATTCTGGAAATAGGGTAACAACGTCAAATCGCACAATTATTGGAATTTCATTGATACATCACCTCTAGTTTGACCCTTAGGGGGAGTTCAGTTTTCAGTAATTGCTTTATTCTTTATAATTTCTTATAATTTCTGAAAATTTTGGCAAGTTAAATTCTCTTCCTTTGTCGGCGGGCCGGTTTTGTACAAAAATAATCTGTTTTTCATGACAGCGACTGCAAGTAAACTCGCCCCCAAACAACTGCGGGATCGCGCGATCGGCGATCGCACCTCGCTGGCACCAAAAAATATTTATTCTTAAAAAGCCCCATTCTACCGACAGTCACGGCAAAATTGAATTTCACATCCAACAGAGGAAGACACACCATGCAGCAGTTGACATCTCAAGCCCTTGAACACAATATTCCCCAGCGCACAAAAACCTCGATTATGGTCATCGGGGGAGCCGAAGACAAAGTTCACGGGCGAGAGATTCTGAATACCTTTTTTTGCCGTGCTGGGGGTACAAACGCTCGGCTGGCGATCGTTCCGTGCGCTTCGCGAGATCCCGAAGGAATTAGCAACCGCTACCGCACCATATTTGACGAAATGGGCGTTAGCGCCGTTAAAGTAGTGGACATCCGCGAACGCGAACAAGCCGAAAACCCCGTCTGGAAAGATTACTTAGAAGATTGTACGGGCGTATTCATCACAGGCGGCGACCAACTGAGGCTCTGCGGGCTGCTGGCGGACACCCCGCTGATGGAGAAAATTCGCAAAGAAACTCTCGAAGGCAAGATTACCCTCGCCGGTACCAGCGCGGGTGCTGCGGTGATGGGATATCACATGATTGCAGGCGGCGGAAGTGGCGCGTCACCGAACCGCTCTTTAGTAGACATGGCAAACGGACTTAACATTATTCCCGATATCATCGTAGACCAGCATTTTCACAACCGTAACCGCATGGCTCGCTTGCTGTCGGCTGTGGCCAGCCATCCCGATCGCCTTGCTATTGGTATTGACGAAGACACCTGCGCCTTGTTTGAGGGAGACGATACTATGAAAATTCTCGGTAAAGGCACTGTGACTATTGTTGATTCTCGGGAAAATTTTTATACCAATGAGTCTATGGTAGGAGCGACAGAACCCTTAAGTCTCTTCAATATGCGCTTGCACGTTCTGTGTCACGGAGATTGCTACAATATGCCCCTAGGCAAACCCATGCCATCGGCAGCCTGTTCCGAGTCGGGCTGGCCTCCCGAATGCCGCACAGCCAACTAACGCAGAACATCTCTTGGCATTGATTCGGCAGAAATTAAGTGGCATTGGAACCGAATCATCGATACCACAATAGAATAGATTCCGAAACAGCCACGGGCTGACGCCAGAAGGCAGAATCACAGAAAATTCTACCTTCGGGCTTTGAGTTTTTGCCGGCGATTGACCTGTACTTGTTTTTACCCGATCGCTGGGGCATGAATTTTCAATTCGGTGGCCCATAACTGGAAATTCACTCGCAAACTGTTCGCTACGAACAGTCTAGCGAGCAATGTAGATCGAAATTGAATAAATGCTCCAATTATCTATAAGATTTCCCGACCCATACCCCTCTAACTGTCATGAAAATACTTAAAATCCAGACCTTACGCGGCCCCAACTACTGGAGCATCCGACGCCACAAACTAGTCCTGATGCGTCTGGATTTAGAAGAGTTGGCAGATAAAACCACATCGGAAATACCTGGCTTCTACGAAGGATTAATCGCGACGCTGCCGAGTTTGGACGAGCATCACTGTTCTCCAGGCCATAAGGGAGGCTTCCTGCAACGTGTCAAAGCAGGCACGATGATGGGACACGTAATCGAACACGTAGCCCTAGAACTTCAGCAAATGGCAGGAATGCCGGTCGGGTTCGGCCGTACCCGCGAAACTGCGACCCCAGGCATTTACCAAGTAGTAATTGAGTATCAAAACGAACAGGCAGGTCGCTATGCCGCCCGGGCGGGCGTGCGGATGTGCCAGAGGATTGCCGATACTGGCACTTATCCAGAAGCAGAATTAGTCCAAGATTTGAGAGATCTGAGAGAGTTTGCGGCGTCGGCGGCACTCGGACCGAGTACGGAAACACTGATCAAGGAAGCAGAAGCTCGCGGCATTCCTTGGATACCGTTGAGCGCCCGGTTTATGATTCAACTCGGCTACGGGGTTCACCAAAAGCGGATTCAGGCAACTCTGAGCAACCGCACGGGAGTTTTGGGGGTAGAACTAGCCTGCGATAAGGAAGGGACAAAAAATATCCTCGGCAGCGCCGGTGTGCCGGTTCCCAGAGGAACGGTGATTCATTATTTGGACGAATTGCGCGGGGCGATCGAAGATGTCGGCGGTTATCCGATCGTCCTCAAACCCCTAGACGGAAACCACGGCCGCGGCATTACGATCGACATCAATTCCTGGGAAACAGCAGAAGAAGCCTACGACTTAGCCAGCGCAGCATCAAAAACAAAAAGCGTCATTGTCGAGCGCTATTACGTCGGCCGCGACCACAGAGTATTGGTAGTCAACGGGCAAGTCGTAGCAGTGGCAGAACGAGTCCCCGCTAACGTCGTGGGCAACGGCAAGTCTACAGTAGAACAGCTTATTGAAGAAGTAAACCGCGACCCGCAGCGAGGAGACGGACACGATAACGTGCTCACCCGGATCACGATCGACAAATTGTGCTTGGATTTGCTGGAAAAACAAGGATACGCGATGGACTCCGTAGTGCCCGCGGGCGAAAGAGTATTTTTGCGCGCGACAGCAAACTTGAGTACCGGTGGAATTGCAGTCGATCGCACCGACGAAATCCACCCAGAAAACGTCTGGCTGTTTTCCAGAGTCGCCAAAATTATCGGTTTGGACATCGCCGGGATTGACGTAGTAACTCCCGACATCTCCCAACCCCTGCGCGATGTCAACGGCGTCATCGTCGAAGTCAACGCAGCACCCGGTTTCAGAATGCACGTCGCCCCGAGTGAAGGTTTACCCCGCAACGTCGCCGGCGCCGTCTTCGATATGCTTTTCCCCTCGCCTCAACCCAGCCGGGTGCCGATTTTAGCGGTAACCGGAACCAACGGCAAAACTACAACCACTCGCCTGCTTGCCCACATTGTCAAGCAGACCGGTCAGATTACTGGCTACACGACTACCGACGGCACTTACATCGGCGATTATTTGGTAGAAACCGGAGACAATACCGGGCCGCAGAGTGCTCAATTGATTTTGTCTGACCCAACGGTGGAAGTAGCGGTGCTGGAAACGGCTAGAGGCGGAATTTTGCGCTCGGGCCTCGGCTTCGATCAGTGCGATGTCGGCGTCGTCTTGAACGTCGCGGCCGATCACTTGGGAATTGGCGACATCGACACCGTGGAACAACTGGCCAAACTCAAGAGCGTCCTCGTCGAGTCGGTAATGCCCAAAGGCTATGCAGTTTTAAATGCAGACGACCCGCTAGTATCACAAATGGCGCAGCGTGTCAAGGCTCAAATTGCATATTTTTCGATGAACCCGGACAACGAACTGGTTGCCAAACATACCGCTGCGGGCGGGCTGGCAGCGATTTACGAAAATGGGTATTTGTCGATCTTGAAAGGCGATTGGACGCTGAGAATTGAGCAGGCTGTGAACGTGCCGCTGACGATGGGCGGGCGGGCGCCGTTTATGATTGCTAATGCTTTAGCAGCTTGTTTGGCGGCTTTTGCCCAAGGATTGAAAATAGAAGATATTCGATCGGCTTTGTCAAGCTTCCAAGCATCCGTGGGTCAAACTCCCGGACGGATGAATTTGTTTAAATTGGGCAACTATCACGCTTTGCTAGACTACGCCCACAACCCCCACAGCTACAAAGCTTTGGGCAGTTTCGTGCTGAATTGGCCGGGACAGCGGATCGGGGTAGTCGGCGCCCCGGGCGATCGGCGAGATGAAGATTTTGTCACGCTGGGCAAACTTTCGGCCGAGATGTTCGATCGCATTATTGTGAAGGAAGATATTGACAGGCGCGGGCGAGAGCCGGGTGTTGTGGCACAGTTAATTTGCCAGGGAATTGCAGAGGCGATTTCTACAGGAACCGCAAACAAATCTCAAGTTGAATACGAGTTGATTCTCGACGAAACAACGGCCGTTAACAAGGCTTTAGACGAGGCGCCGGCCGGCAGTTTAGTAGTGATTTTACCTGAAGGTGTCAACAAAGCTTTGAGTTTAATTGAAGCCCGGAAACCGATTAAGGAATCTGTGGAAGTTCAAAATGGTTTAGATCGATCGAAGTCACAGGAAAGTTTAAAACCGACTGTGGTGAATCAAGGCTAAACTCTTAAGTCTCATTTAATTAATAGGTTGGGTTGAACTTTTAGGACACCCAACCTATTTTTATATAAATTCTCAGTTAAATGAGGTACGCCCGGTAATTGGTAATCGAGGGGTGCGTACCTATGATAAATAGTTAGACTTCAAGATCTTTCTGGAGTTCTCTAATTGCATTTTGTGCATCTCTGTATGAATCGGTATTTCCCTGTTGCTGATACAACTCAGAGGCTTTCTGAAAATCATTTATTGCTCCCTGTATATCTCGCTGTTGTGAGCGAACAAAACCGCGCTTGTAGTAAGAATCCGCATCGTTAGGAGCGAGGCGAATAGCTTCGTTGAAATCGGCTAGTGCACCTTGTTTATCTCCCAGTTCATCGCGGAGCAGAGCCCGATTGAAGTAAGCATAAGTATACTTAGGATTGAGGCGAATAGCTTCGTTGTAGTCAGCGATCGCTCCCTGTATATCTCCCTCTTGTGAGCGGGAATAACCCCGCTCATAGTAAGCATCAGCATACTTAGGAGCTAGGCGAATAGCTTCGTTGTAGTCGGCTATGGCACCCTGTATATCTCCCTCTTGTAAGCGCAAATAACCCCGATAGTTGTAAGCCTTAGCATCATTAGGATCGAGGCGAATAAACTCGTTAAAATCGGCTATGGCACCCTGTATATCTCCCTCTTGTGAGCGGGAATAACCCCGATTTCCGTAAACTTTACCATAGCTAGGATTGAGGCGCATAGCTTCGTTGTAGTCAGCGGTCGTACCCTGTTTATCGCCCTGCTGTGAGCGAACAAAACCGCGATTGCTGTAAGCTTCAGCATAGTTAGGATCGAGGCGAATAGCTTCGTTGTAGTCGGCAATTGCACCCTGTATATCTCCCTGTTGCGAGCGAACAAAACCGCGATAGTTGTAAGCCTTAGCCTCGTTAGGATTGAGGCGAATAGCTTTGTTGTAATCGGCGATCGCACCCTCTAGATCTCCCTGCTGTGAACGAACAAAAGCGCGATTGTAGTAAGCATCAGCATCATTAGGAGCGAGGCGAATAGCTTCGTTAAAATCGGCGATAGCACCTTCTATATCTCCCTGTTGTGAGCGCAAATAACCCCGATTCCCGTAGGCTGCAGCATAGCTAGGAGCGAGCCGAATAGCTTCGTTGTAATCAGCGATCGCACCCTCTATATCTCCCTGGTCATAGCGGACAGCACCCCGACCGTTGTACCCTTCAGCATCGTTAGGATTGAGGCGAATAGCTTCATTGAAATCGATTGCTCCTGACGGATTGCACTCATTTCTGTCAATTTCTTCCACTTGTTGTGCTGACAACTGCGCGACAGCAAGTTCAGGTTGCACGCTCGCAATTGTTGCCGTGATTAGCGCTGCTGACAGTCGGTAATAAAAACTCATTTTTTAACGTCTCATGAGATTTGAGATTTGAGTTCTTAGATTTGAGATTTGACATTTTAGATGGAGCCCTCAGAATATTTTACTTTAATCGGGCTCAAGCCAAGTATCATACTCAAATCAACTCGTAGGTGGCCTCAGGCGGAGTTAGAGAGCGATTATTAAGGGTTGAGGCATCTGACGCACCTTACTCTATTTTATAGCGGTTCTCGGAAAGATGAGGTATTCACCAATTAATTAACAATTCCCCAATCCCCCAATCCCCCAATCTAAAATCTCCAATCTCAAATCTCAAATCTAAACTTGTACCTCATCTATCTGAGAAAGGCTATAGATGGCGCCCTCGGAATATTTTACTTTAGCTTTTAACTACCGCCCACTGAGTCACCGGTGCAAGCGGTTTCCAACCCTGAAAAGAACCGATCGCCCCTAATCGCTGAATCCCAATTCTAATTAGTTCCCCGCCATAACGATCGTGCCATTGCAAAACTTTCAACTCGCTCTCAACTGTCACCGCATTAACAACTAATCGACCGCCTTCACCTAAAGCATTCCAGCAAGTTTCCAGCACAGCTTCTGCGGTGACACCGCCACCGATGAAGATAGCATTCGGTTGAGGCAAATTTGTTAGGGCTTCCGGCGCTTCTCCCGCCACGATTTCGAGTTCGGGAACGCCGAAAGTCGAGGCATTTTGGGCGATGTATTGCAATCGAGTCGGATGGCGTTCGATCGCGATCGCCCTGCACCGAGGATAACTCCGCATCCATTCGATCGCGATCGAGCCGCAGCCCGCCCCCACATCCCAAAGCAACTCTCCGGGAATCGGTGCTAACGTTGACAGAGTAACGGCTCTAACCTCCCGCTTGGTAAGTTGTCCGTCGTGGCGATAAGCAGCATCCGGCAAACCCGAGGTACGAGGGAAAATCACAGTTTCGCGATCGGCTGCAACTGCGATCGCGATCGCGTTCAAATCCGCCAAATCCGCTGCATTCCAGGCTGCTGCGACCCCCTCGATCCGCCGTTCCGATTCCGATCCCATCCGCTCGAACACGGTCATCAAACTGCTGCCAAACCCCTGCTGCGTCAAGAATTGTGCCACCTTTCCCGGCGTGTGTCTGTCAGCGCTCAACACCAGCAAGCGCGCCCCGGGCGACAAAGCAAGGGCGATCGATGCGATCGGGCGATTTGTCAAACTGAAAGTCTCAACTTCGGCCAGCGGCCAACCCAAACGGGCGCAAGCAAGACTAAAAGCCGATACCGCCGGAATCACAGTCATTTCCTCCATGGGAATCTGGCGCGACAGCGTGACGCCGATGCCGTGACACATGGGATCCCCGCTTGCGAGCACGCACACAGACTGTCCCCGGCGGCGGAGGATGTCGTCAACTGTTGTCTGCAAAGGCGATGCCCAAACCAATTTTTCGCGGGTATCGTCGGTTGGTAGCATTGCTAGGTGACGGGCGCCACCAACAACGACTTGAGATCGAGAGAGGAGGGTAGAGGCGATCGGGCCGAGCCCCGAAAGTCCATCTTCGCCAATCCCCACCACCGAAAGCCATTTGTGCATTGCGCCTTTACTGCTAATTACTACTTATCGATTCTAAAGAATAATATCGGATTTCCATTCATAATTCTTTCTTCTACTTGTTTCATTCCGAGTCTTTCTGCGACTTTTTGCGACTCAATGTTTGGGCGATCGCAACTTGCGACAAGATAGTTAAAGCCAAGTTCATCAAAACCATAATCCAATATTTTGGTTGATGCTTCAGTAGCGTAACCTTTTTTAAGTGCTTTCGGCAGCAGTGCGTAAACTAACTGGGGCTGTGCTTCTTCAAAAAAATACCACAAACCAACAAATCCAATAGTTTCTCGATCGCTCTTAGTTTCGATAAACCACATACCGAATTGATTTTGGGCAAACAGCTTTTTGTTTTCGGCAAGCATTTCTTCAACCTTTTGTAGCGACCAAATTTCGCCGTCGCACAGATATCTCCTCACATAGGCATCGATAAAAATTCTATGAAGCGTGTTGAGGTCGCTCTCCACAATCGGTTTCAAAACTAATCTCTCTGTTTCAAATATCATCGGGATTATTGATGTTGGATTCAAGGGCGATCGCACCTATCAATATTAGTCCAGGAGGCACGGGTGGTCAGAAACCGGGTTTTTTATGAAAAGATGGGTTGCACCCCGTAGATTGGGTAAAAAAGCCGGTTTCTTTGATAGGAGTGCGATCGCGAACTGTTTATTTTTGTAGTTGCGGTGTCTTCGCCGACGGGTACATGGATCCATGACTGTTTGAAAAATATTTTCCCCAAACAAAAAGCGCCCCTATTTCTAGGAGCGCTTTTTGTCAATCGATAGCTAAAACTTAGCCATTGATAGAAGGAGCAACCATTGCTACGGGAGTTGTTTCGCCAGCAGCCAAGTCGAGAGGGAAGTTGTGAGCGTTGCGCTCGTGCATTACTTCCATACCCAAGTTAGCGCGGTTGATGACATCAGCCCAAGTATTGATGACGCGACCTTGAGAGTCGATAATCGATTGGTTGAAGTTGAAACCGTTCAAGTTGAAAGCCATCGTGGAGATACCCAAAGCGGTAAACCAGATGCCTACTACTGGCCATGCACCTAACAAGAAGTGCAAAGAACGGCTGTTGTTGAAAGAAGCGTATTGGAAAATCAAACGACCGAAGTAGCCGTGGGCTGCAACGATGTTGTAGGTTTCTTCTTCTTGACCGAATTTGTAACCGTAGTTTTGCGATTCAGTTTCGGTTGTTTCACGAACCAAAGAAGAAGTAACGAGAGAACCGTGCATGGCGGAGAACAAGCTACCACCGAAGACACCAGCTACTCCCAACATGTGGAACGGGTGCATCAGGATGTTGTGCTCGGCTTGGAACACGATCATGAAGTTGAAGGTGCCGGAGATACCCAAGGGCATACCGTCAGAGAAGGAACCTTGACCGATCGGGTAGATCAAGAATACTGCGGTGGCTGCTGCAACTGGTGCAGAGTAAGCGACGCAGATCCAAGGACGCATACCTAAGCGGTAGGACAGTTCCCATTCACGACCCATGTAGCAGAAAATGCCGATCAGGAAGTGAAATACTACCAATTGGTAGGGGCCGCCGTTGTACAACCACTCATCGAGGGAAGCTGCTTCCCAGATTGGGTAGAAGTGCAAGCCGATCGCGTTTGATGAAGGAACAACAGCACCTGTGATGATGTTGTTACCAAACATTAAGGAACCTGCTACTGGTTCGCGGATGCCGTCGATGTCCACTGGAGGGGCAGCGATGAAGGCGATGATGTAGCAGATGGTGGCAGTTAGCAAGGTAGGAATCATCAAGACGCCGAACCAGCCTACATAAATGCGGTTGTCGGTGGATGTGACCCAGTTGCAAAACTGTTCCCACAGATTGGCGCTTTCGCGTTGCTGTAAGGTTGTTGTCATTTGCTTATGATTGCTTTATTTGGTTTTCAATGTTCGTGACGGCTTTGTGTTCCGCCATGTAAATAAACATAAAGCTTTTATTTCAGTTTGTAAAGGACTTTTAAGCACATTTTTTCTTATAGTTATCATAAGCTAGGCTTATCAAAAGCTATAAGGCCTGCTGTATCCGGAGTTTAAAAGCAGAAGGCGGAATTTGCGGGCGATCGAACGAGCAGAAGAATGCTCATAATCTACCGGAGCAACGAGATTGGGGACTGGCGTCCGTGTTAAGATAGATGAAGGGTTGCGATCGCCAACCGCAAAACTCGCACTGTACAGATATATGTTGTTGCGCAAGTCCGATCGATAAAAGTCCCAAGGAATGTCCCGCACCGTCACCTACAGCCCTGCTTATACTCTGGTTCCCACTTACGAGTGTTTTAACCGCTGCACCTATTGCAATTTTCGGGCAGAACCCCTGCAAAGTCCTTGGCTGACACTACCATCCGCCGAAAAACAGCTTTTGCTGTTGCAAACTCAAGGTGTAATTGAAATTCTCATCCTCAGCGGCGAGGTACACCCTCACAGTCAACGGCGAAAAGCTTGGTTGCAGCGGATTTATGATTTGTGCGAACTGGCACTTGGTCTGGGATTTTTGCCGCATACTAATGTGGGCCCGCTCAGCTTTGAGGAGATGGCACAGTTAAAAAAGGTCAATGTATCGATGGGGCTGATGCTAGAACAACTCGCCCCACATTTGTTAGAAACTGTTCACCGGCACGCACCGAGTAAAGTGCCGGCGCTGCGGCTGCAACAGTTAGAATGGGCTGGGAAATTAAAGATTCCGTTTACAACTGGTTTGCTGCTGGGAATTGGGGAAAGTGAGGCCGATTGGATTGAGACATTAAAGGCGATCGCCCGGATTCATTCGCGTTACAATCACATTCAAGAAGTTATCCTCCAGCCACACAGTCCGGGAAATCAGCAAAGTTGGGACGGTGAAGTTTTTGATTCTACAAAAATGCCCGAAGTAATTGCGATCGCCCGCAGCATTTTACCATCTGAAATCAGGTTGCAAATTCCGCCAAATTTAGTTGCACAGCCAGAGATATTGCTGGCTTGTTTAGAAGCAGGTGCTAGAGATTTAGGAGGAATTGGACCGCGGGATGAAGTTAATCCCGATTATCCTCACCTGCAACACCAAACTTTAACAGAAATTTTAGCAGCATCGGGATGGCAACTCGTGCAGCGTTTGCCTGTTTATCCTCAGTACGATAAGTGGCTGCCGCAGACATTGCAAACTGCTGTTAAACACTGGAGACTCAATCGATTTTAGATTTTCGATTTTCGATTTTCGATTGAACAATTGAGCCTACCGATTTTAGATTTTCGATTTTCGATTTTCGATTGAACAATTGAGCCTACCGATTTTAGATTTTCGATTTTCGATTTTCGATTGAACAATTGAGCCTACTGATAAATCCGGGGGCCCCGGCTCAAATTGCTTGATAGTCAGTCATTAATTATGGGTAATGGGTAATTGGTAGCAATATTCTTTAAATTGCTGCTATAGAGATTTTAAATCAAAGAACCGCCACCATCAATCCACACTTCAGTGCCTGTGATAAAGCTGGACGCATCGGATACTAAAAATAAAACTAATTGGGCTATTTGTTCGCTAGAACCGGGAGTATTATCCGTCAAAGGAATCAGGTCTTGAATGGCTTCAGGCTCGAGTGGAATGTCATCAAGATTGCGCTTAACCGTGCTTTCATCAATGTCAGTCTCGACCGCGCCCGGACAGATAACATTTACTCTGATTTTGCTGGGGGCAAGTTCTAGCGCCAGCATTTTCGCTAAAGCTACTTGGGCCGCTTTGCTGGAAGAGTAAGCTGTGGCGCCAACTTTCTTGAAACTTCTGGTGCCATTAATCGACGATGTAATGACGATAGAACCTCCTTGTTTTTTCAGATAAGGAACAGCATACTTAACAGCCAAGAATGTTCCTCTGAGGTTGGTATTAATTGTCTTGTCCCACTCTTCGGGTTCTATCTCTTCTATCGGCGACCATACACCGTTAATACCTGCATTTGCCAACAAAATATCAATTCTTTGATATTCATCAAAAATAGTTTGAAATGCCTGTTGCATTTGCATCGAATCGGCCACATCTGCTGCAACAGCTAGCCCGCAGCCTCCTTCATCGACCAACTGGCGGACGGTTTCTTGCGCAGTTTCTAAAGTGCGATTGATAATAGCAACTTTTGCGCCTTCCTTGGCCATTAAAATTGCTGCTGCACGACCAATCCCCGACCCTCCGCCGGTAATAACGGCAACTTTTTGTGAGAGTTTCATAATTTTTTATGTAAAATCACATTATAATATACGATCGCATAGCCTAAAAATAGAACTAGAGAGAGAACTTTAGTCCTAACTATAGATAGATTTTAGTTATCAAAGATATAAAAGCAAAAAGTAAAAAGATATGTTGCTTTTTACTTTTTACCGTTAACACAGTCCTTACGGCTGCGGAACCCAGACAGACACTGAACCGGCGTTACACCTAAAATCAGCCCAACCATCCTCATTAGTTGCGATTGGTTCTTGGATGTGTTCGGTAATGTCAATATAAGTTCGATTCGGTTGTCCGACTTCCATAAACTTAGTACCATCGCCTCCGTTACTGAGTACCACAGCCATGCCGCCCGGATGTTCTTCATCTCCGAGTCGCGTCCAGCCAAGGGTGTTGGCGTGGTCGAAGTAATCGTACTGATTGCCGTAGGAATAAGTTTGGCGCGCTAACAAGAATTTATCAAGAAGAAACTGATGTTTGTCTAACCAAATCTCGTATTCATTGCCATCATTTGCTTTATCCTTATAGTTAGCGCCGTAATAATCCGGGTAAAAAATGCACGGATATCCTTCGCGCCGCAGCAGGATTAAAGCGTAGGCAAGGGGTTTAAACCAAGCCTCGACAACCGATTCTAGGGATTGTAAGGGTTGGGAATCATGGTTGTCAACCAAGGTAACGGCGAGGGTGGGCTGGTCTTGGACGAGGGTGTTATCAAAAATTGTTCGTAAGTCGTAGCTATTGCCGGCTTTGCTAGCAGCCTGGAAGTTGTAGTGGAGGGGTACGTCAAATAAGGCTACTTTACCGTTCGTTGCTTCGATGAAGGAGTGCAAAGCTTCCACTTCATAAGACCAATATTCGCCGACGGCAAATAGGTCGCGTTGGGCATAGTGGCGGACGTGTTCCAACCATTCTAGGAAAAATTCTGCTGATACGTGTTTGACGGCATCGAAGCGAAAGCCGTCAACGTTTGTTGTATCGACATACCACTCACCCCAGTATTTTAATTCGCCGGTGACTTCTGGGTGAGCCATATCTAAATCGCAACCCATGAGGTAGTCAAAGTTGCCTTTTTCTAAGTCTACTCCTCGATCGAATTCTTTGCCTTTGAGTAGGTAAATGGCATGGGCTTCTGTGTTGTAAACGTTGTAATCAATGGCATCAAAATGCCACCAATGCCACTCCATGCTGGAATATTTTTTGTCGCGACCGGGAAAAGTAAAATGCGTCCAAGCTTTGATGTTTTGATATTCGCCTACTGGGGAATTCCGGTCATCGGGATGGAAGGGTGTGGCTTCGGCTTCTTCTTCTGCATCGGCACCTAATTTGTGGTTGAAGACAACATCGGCATAAATCCGAATTCCTGCATCTTGGGCAGCTTTTATCGCGTGCAGATATTCATCTTTTGTCCCGTATTTCGTTCGTACCGACCCTTTTTGGTCGAACTCGCCTAAATCGAATAAGTCGTAGACGGCATACCCCACATCACTATCGCCATTTGTTGCTTTATAGGCGGGTGGCAACCAAAGGGATGTAACGCCTATTTTGGCTAAATCTTTTGCAGATTTCGCTAGTTGATTCCAAAGGCTGCCGTCAGCGGGGTTGTACCAGTGGAAATACTGCATCATCACGCCATTGACTTGAGACATATATTTAGTTTTGCCTGTTTTGTAAAGTTGCTAGATATATTTTTGTTAGTTGCCGATCGCTCTAGCTATGTCTGCAATCTATGGTCTATAAATATCATAATAGATGGGGCTGCTAAAAACAATCTATCTGTTGATGTATTGACAACAGAATGTGAGTTTGATAATAATTATTTTAGGCAAAACGAAAAATATTAATCTGGTGGCGATTGCGCGGCAACTCGCTCAACTCTGGTGTTCCAAGTACCGTCGATCGCCAATTCAAGCAATCTAAATCCCGGCGGGATTTCGTCAACTATAATCGGATGGCTTTTGGGTAAAAGTTGGAGACAGGTACTGGGCGTTCCCAAGTAGGAAACTCCGCTTCGCTGTTGGTGAAATTCTTGGTGAATGTGGCCGCAGAGGACTATTTTGATTTGAGGGTATCGATCGACAATTGCTAAAAATTCATTGGCATTGTGCAGCATCATTCCATCCATTATTTCACAGTCGATCGGCAGCGGATGATGGTGCAAGGCAATGATAACAGGTCGATCGCCGGTTTGTTGCAGTTGAGAGTCCAGCCAGTGCAAGCTTTCTGGGGAAAGCCGCCCGCCGTCGCATCCGGCTTCCACACTCGAAAGTAATAGAAATTGCCAGTTTCCTAGCATCCATGATTTTTCAGGGGAAAGGGGCGGCTGATTTAAGATTTCTGCCATGACTGGGATGTTGTCGTGGTTCCCAGGTATCCAGTAGGCGGGTATTCCGAGGGGGGCGATGAGGGAGACGAGGCGCTGGTAGGATTCGGGTGTTTCGTCTTGGGACAAGTCGCCTGTGAGTAGGAGTAAGTCGGGCTGCGGCTGTATCTGTTGCAAGCGATCGAGAACTGCTTGGAGGGTGCGGGTTGTTGAGAGGCCTTTCCATTCTCGATCGATCTCTGCAAACAAGTGAGTGTCGGTGATTTGGGCGACGAGTAGGGGAGAAACTGGTGTCATGGCTGGTGTGGCGGGTCGTTGCTATAGTTCTAGAGTAGCTTCCCACAAGGGTTTTGGGGATATGGGAAAAAAGGGCGATTCCCTACCCTTGGGGAACCCACGCGCGTTGGGGATAGCTGCGCTTTACGAAATTTTTGACAGGTATGTTAAAATTTTCGAGATTTGGTGTACTATAAGAAAACGTCAAATTTCAGACGTGACGGCGGCATAGCCAAGTGGTAAGGCAGAGGTCTGCAAAACCTCCACCCCCAGTTCAAATCTGGGTGCCGCCTTTTTTAATTTCTACAGTAACAAGTTGTTTGTCACTGATAACAGAGTTTTGTCCATTGAGGGAGAAGGAACCAGAGTATACGCATCCGGTTTCGCCGTGGCGGTTTATGCTGTGGTGGAATTCATTCATGGCGATCGATCTGGTAGAGTTTGATATGGCAAGGGGAACAATTTCTTAAAGTCTGGTGAGCCTGTCACTCCGGTGTGGTTGGATTGGATACCTCAGCAGTTGGAGGTTAAATTAGAGAAGCAATCGGTTAAGATAGCAGTTCTCCCATGAGAAAAGTACAATCTCTTGTTTAAACTATTTTTATTCAAAAGTAATGCTAGAAATTAACTTTCAACATATTCGTCCTTATAATCGTGGAGTGACAGACGCATTTGAAGAGTTATCATGTCAAATATTTCACCGATTATCTGATAATTCAATTCAAAACTTTCACTTACCGCAAGGAAGCCAATTTCAACGTTTTCGAGGAGCAGGGGGTGATGGTGGAGTTGAAGCACTTTGGATTTTACCCAACGGTAAAAAGTGGGGACTTCAATCTAAATTTTTTGAAAAGGATAAATTAGAAAGCTCTGAATTTAATCAAATGAGAAACTCACTGGAAACGGCAGTGAATAATCATCCTGAAATTACCCTATACATATACTGTATTCCATTTAACCCTACAGGAAAAAAAGCAGAAGGCAAGCAAGGAAAAAGCCAAACAGAAAAACTTAATGAATGGAAAGAAGAACAACTCAAAAACTTAAGATATAAGAATATTAATCTTGATATTGAATTTTGGACAGAAAGTAAACTCAGAGATTATTTACTTGCTGTAGATAAAGAAGGTGGTTTACGTCGCTATTGGTTTGACCATGAAGTGATGACAAATGATTGGCTTAAAAAACGATTAAATGATGCTGAAGCTCAAGCAGGTAAACGTTATTCTCCAAAACTTTCCGTGAATGTTCCTGCTTTTGATGCTTTAGAAGCTTTCGCTTATCAAGATACTTGGCAAAAACAAGTTGAACAGTATTTACAAGAACTTAATAAAAATGTTCAAGAATGGCATAGTCATGTTAGAAATGCCAATGAATTAGCCCAGGATAGCTATCAAACAGTTGAAAATATCACAGATCAACTTATTTCATTGACATCTGTTTTAAGGAAACCTATTGATCTTCAATCTTCCAATGATTTACAGACAGCAAGCTTACAGGTTAATAATTTAATAGAAAACATAATACAAGTAGAAGAAATATTTCTCAATGAACTTCTGGAAAACCATGGTAAAAATGCAGATACTCCCCAATTTCGACAGTTTCAAGCTGAGCATCAATGTAATTTTCCTGCTGCAAAGTTAGATACAACTCGTGATTTACTTAAATGTTTACATGAAATTGCTGAATGGAGCAGTAATCCAAAATTTCTTTTACCTATAAGTCAGTTTATGCTCCTTCGTGGCTGCGCTGGAGTTGGTAAAACCCACGCTATTGTGGATCACGCTCTACATATCAGTAAAACAGGACAAATATGTTTAGTATTTTATGGTGAAGATTTTACTGGAGATGAACCTTGGAAAATTATTCTTAATAAACTGGGATTATCTAGCAATATTAGCCGAGATGAACTTTGGGGAATGATTGATTCCGCAGCAGAAGCAACTGAAAAACCCGCAATAATTTATATTGATGCTCTTAATGAATCACCAGAAAAAAGAAAATGGAAAACATCTTGGTTAAAACCTTTATGTCAACAAATTACTAACTTTCCCAGATTAAAATTATGTGTCTCCTGTCGGGATACTTATTTAGATGAAGTATTTGGTGAAACAAGTGAATGGGTTGAGTTTGAACATAATGGTTTTCTTGGACGTGAGTTTGATGCAATTAAGCAATTTTTTGAATTTTATCAGTTAGAACCACCAGCTACACCATTATTACAATCCGAGTTTGCAAATCCTTTGTTTTTACATTTAGTTTGTCAAGCTATACAAGGAATTGAATCTAGATCAATACCTCTTGGTAGTCTGGGATTTACTGATCTTTTACATTTATTCTTTGAAGAGAAGAATAAACGAATAGCAGAAGTTTGTCGTTATGATAACAGAGATGACAATGTTACTAAGGCTGTTAATGCTTTAGCTACAAAAATGGCTGAAGAAAAAACTCGACTACTTTCAAGAGAGACAGCCCGGGAAGTTGTTAACCAGATATTTTCTGTTGAGGATAGTGAACGCTCACTATTTATTCAATTAGAAAAAGAAGGGTTAATTGCTCTTATTGAACAAAGAACTAGACATCTTGCACCTAAAAAATGGTGTTGTCGCTTTACATTCGAGCGTGTAGCAGACTTTTTAATTGCTTTATATTTCTTGGAAGGAATTGAAACTAACCAGCTTAATCCTACCAATCCCAATGCCATACCATCACTTGCTCAACTAAGCAATATTGTTAGACCTGATTCTGACAAGGAAACTTTTAATGAAAATAAAGCCTTGCTAGAAGCATTTTCGATTATTTTACCTGAAAAATTTAAATTTGAGCTAACTGATGTTATTAACAATAACAATATAGATCGTTATCAAATTTTATTGCCAATTATTGGTTCGGGATTTCAATGGCGTGCTATTGAGAGTTTTTCTGAAATAACTAGAGATTTAGTTTATGAAGGTTTATCTAATTCTAATTGTTGTTCAACAATGTTAGATTCCCTTTTTGGAATTACAGCAATTCCCAATCATCCCCTTAATGCTGAATTTATTAATGATTTCCTAAATAAAAAGGATTTAACAACTAGAGATCCATTTTGGTGTGCTTTGCTTCACGAAGATTTTGAAAAGCAAAAAGGAGCTTGGCGCTTAATTGAATGGTCGCTTAAAGCAGATTTATCTTCATTTAGCGAAGAAAGCAGTCGTTTATGGGCATTGTTTTTAAGTTGGTGTTGTGCTGCTTCCGATAGAAGAGTTCGAGATAGAGCAACCAAAGGCTTAACCAGGTTTTTTGTGAGTCATCCTAGTATTATTAAAATAACTTTAACTAAATTTCTTGATGTTGATGATGATTATGTCTTAGAAAGAGTTAGTTTAGCTGCTTATAGTTCAATCTTGCTTGTAGATGATAACGATTTACTTCAGGATGTTGCCAACACAATTTATACTCATGTTTTTGATATAGGTAATATCCCAGAAAATGCTCTTATTCGTGATTGGCTAAGATTAATTGTTGAATTAGCTTCTAGTCGTCATCTATTAAATAATACTATTAATATCAGTAAATTTAGACCACCTTACAACAGTCTGCCTATTCAGATTCCCTCAGAAGAAGACATCGCTCATTTAAAAGAGCAAGAAGCTTTTCAGACAAACATGAATCTGGACGAATTCCCAGGTGGATTTGGTGGAACTGATTTTGCCAGATATATTTTAGAACCTCGTGTTCTTCGTCATTATTACAGCTTTGAAAATCTAGGAATAGAACAACAAAACATACATCGTTGGTTTATTAAAAGTGTTTCTGAATTAGGCTATCCTGGTTTAGATGAACAATGCTACGAGTACGATCGGGATCTGATGGATAAATATGGTAGTTTAAGAGGGCGACCAACTTGGGTAGAACGACTTGGAAAAAAATATTACTGGATTTTATTGCAGCGTTTAGCAGGAGTTTTAGCAGATCATTTACCGAGACAGATAGATTCATGGGAAAACGAAACTTCTCTTCCAAGATTACAAGGTATAGATTTACGGGATATAGACCCAACTGATTTACGGGCTTTTTCAACTGAATTAAAGATTAATACAGAATGGTATCAACCTGTTAATTACGATTTAACTACAGTTTCCGAGTTAACTCATGATGAATGGATTGCATTGCCAGATTTTCCTGACCTGGAACAAATAATACAAATTACTGATAATCAAGGAGAACGATGGGTACATCTATCACTTGATTCTTCATTAAAGAAAGTTATTTCTAATGAAGCTAATGCACAAGAGTCCAAGCGAAGGTTAATAACTATTTTGAGAAGTGTTTATGTACCTAGTTCTGATATTCAGAATATTATAGAAGCATTATCTAATACTTCCTTCTTTGGTGATTTAGATATTGCACATGACTACAAATTATTAATGGCAGAGTACCCCAAGACAATAGCTTATCAACAGCGTTTTGAAACTGGAGAAATATCTTTAAGATATGAACTTATAGGTACAGAAAATGCTCAATCTACAACAATTGAACTTCTGAGAGGTAATGAATGGGAATATGATTGTAGTCAAAATGAATATATTTCCAGCCTGAAGGTTCCTGTACCAGATTTAGTTAATTTTAACAACTTAAAATGGGATGGTAAATCTAGTTGGTTAGATGAGTCTAAAACTATTCAGATTAATGAAATATCTACACAAAGTAGTTCTGGTGTTTTGATTAAAAGTGATTATCTTAAAAACTTTCTTGAAACTAGTTCATTAGCTATAGTTTTAATTGGATATCAAGAGAAGTCAGGGATTACTGGTCATTCTCCTAGCCCGAGTAACAGGCTTAGAAATGTGTATATATTTGATGGACATACTATTATTAAGGCTTCCTGAATCTCTCAAACTACAAAGTAGGGATATTAAATCTGCTTCCACAATTGGGACTGGATTAGCGATCGCTCCCCAAATCCTAATTTGAGAGTCTCCAAATCAATCCTTGATAATCCCTTATTCAAGGCCAGAATCGCCGCCATCACCGGAATTTCCAACTTTTAAAAATATCTCGCACCTCAGCAAACGTCTTAGACTTAAACCGATCCGCTTCATCAATAATCAGCATTTCCACACCGCAACCCTTGAGAACCCGCATCGTGGGATCGGAAATTTCAGCGATCATTCCCTTAACTACCTGATACTTCAAATGCTCAACCATCACCCCAAACAATTCCTTCGCCCCGCACTCTTGCGGAATTATGACAATTTATACCATTTTGCCAAATAAGTGCTACAATGCCAGAAAAATAAGGGATATTTTATGAAGGTCAACTATCAAGAAAG
>NZ_JAUBVJ010000059.1:0-52162 GCF_036702785.1 Microcoleus sp. AR_TQ3_B6
TTGAATGAATTGTTGACTATATTGAGTGATTCTGTCATTAAGACACCAGTTGAAGTGGCTTCGCAGCATATCTACCCAATGGGACATTTTTAATTATTGTGTTTGATTTGGTCGCAACTTGTAGACATAGTTTGTTAACAAGTTCAACTCCTCCTTTTTTTGGGCTACTGTTAGTAGACAGTGAAGTGCTTGCGTGTTTGTATCTTTTACATTTCTTCAACAAAGAGGGCTTAAGGCTTATACTTTTACTTGCCAAGCCGTCCTATAAGGACGGGGTTTTAAACCCATTTCTTTGATAACAGCATAATCAACAATTACTTAAAAAATCAGAAAATTCTATATGCGGCCCCACTATAGCGGTTCGATCGCGTGGTGAGGTATGCCCTATGCCCTATGCGGACGGCTAGATAGTACCTTATGTTACTGAGAAAGGCTATAGCAGCTTCCCTACTTATACATTTTTACCAACCGTTGCAGCATGGAAAAGTTTGTTAAATCCCGGAGTAGTCTGGGCTACAGATCGATAGTTTCACCCCCTGATAAATATAGGTCGGAACTTCTTCCCAAATATAAATCTTGAAACCAGCCCAAGTATCCTATCCTTCCTCAAAGGTTTTTCCTACTGTATCTCGATGATTTATATCAAATCCGCCCTTCATCGGAATTATTCATCTCTCTGTTCTCGAACTCTGCGTTCTGGAGCGTACTCTGCGGTTTAATCATTCCAATGCAACCGGAATTCATATTACTACCTACTGACGTTACTTAAATCATACTTCCGCAACAACTATTCTGAAATCAATTTGGTATCGGAGATGGGATGGATAACTCTGAGTTTATTTTTGTTTGCTACACCTTGGCTAATGCCTTGGTATCCCTCTCTTCTGCTGCCAATTGCTGCTTAGAGTATCAATGCTCCCCATTTTGTCTTGACCAGCGTAACTTTTGCTCTGTCTCCAAGTATCATCTTAGTGGGTGGGGGTGCAAACTCTGCGGTCTCTATACTTACGATTTCGATCGCCGTTATTCCTCCTACAGCCTTACTCGTACTGAGGCGAAAATTTGTCAGAAGTATTTAAGTTATAGTTCCAAAGAAGAGATAAAATATAGTGTCCCATCGCACCGAGAGTTTACAGTAGCTGTCGATCGCCCTTTTCTAACTTTCCTTCTGACCGCCAACCCTTAAGCCTTCCTGACTGACAACGTACTCCAACAAACCCTCGCAGGCATCTAACAGTAAATCAATTACTCGATCGAATCCCTCCGGCCCACCATAATAAGGATCTGGCACTTCTTTCAGGTCATATTTATGGCAAAAGTCGCACATCAGCCGCACTTTTTTTTTATATTTTCCAGGATGATCTAGAGCAAGAATATTCCGATAATTTTCCCGATCCATCGCCAGAATCAAATCAAAATTCTCGAAATCTTCTCTTTTAAATTGGCGGGCTTCGCCTAACAATTCAATGTCTCGCTTCCTCGCCGCCAATGCCATCCGCCTGTCAGGGGGGCTGCCAACGTGATAGCTAGCAGTTCCGGCAGAATCGCAGGTGATACGATCGCTCAAACCAGCTTGTTCAATTAAGTGATTCATAATATTTTCTGCTGAGGGCGATCGGCAGATATTTCCGAGACAGACAAATAATAATTTAGTCATTAGTTAGTAGTTATTAGTTAGTAGTTATTAGTTATTAGTTATTAGTTATTAGTCAGTCAACAGTAAACAGTGCTAATTTGTAGGGTGCGTCGCTTTCAGAGTCAATCTGCAAGTTCCATCGAACATGGAACAGCGACGCACCTTACTATAGCAGTTTTCCAGAAAGTTTAATCAGTCAACAGTCAACAGTCAACAGTCAACAATTGACTGATAACTAATGACTAACCGAAACCCGGGAGATTCAGTCCGCCGGTGAGTTCTTCCATTTTCTCCCGCATCGTCATCGTAGACTTAGTGTAAGCATCCTGCATCGCCACCGTGACGAGTTCAGAAACCACATCAGCACCTTCACCGAGGGCATCCGGCGAAATTTCCACGCGGCGGGGTTCTTGGTTGCCGCTGAGAAAAACCTTGACCAAGCCGCCGCCTGCTGTTCCCTCAATTTCCATGACATCCAAGTCTTCTTGGAGCTTTTTAGCTCCTTCTTGAACCTGCTGAGCTTTTTTGAAAGCTTCAGTCAGTTCTTTCATTTTGCCCAGGCCGAAGCCAAATCCTTGTCCTGATTTTGTCATAACTACTTTTTGATTGTGTGTAGGCTGGCAGTCTGCCGTTTCCGTATTACTTCAATGATGCCTTAGAAGGGAAACTCTCCCAGTATTCTAACTTCTGGCTCCAACAACAGCGACCACCGCTGCTCGACTTGCTGTTGAACGTGGCGAATCACTTGAAAAATATCATTGGCCGTTGCCGACCCGCAGTTAAGAATAAAATTAGCATGGCGCTGAGCGACTTGCGCCCCGCCGATCTGGTATCCCTTCAGTCCCGCTTGTTCGATGAACCAACCTGCAGTTTTGGGGCCGGGGTTGCGGAAGACTGAGCCACAGCTCGGTAAGTGGTAAGGTTGAGTTGTCCGCCGCTGGCTGAAATGGCTATTAGTTTCTGCCATTACTTGCGATCGGTCGAATCCCGGCTGTAACTGGAAAGTCGCTTCTGTTACTAGCCGATCGCCCCCTTGCAGCACCGAAGTCCGGTAGCGGTACTCCAACTCTTGGGGAGTCAGAATTTCCACCTTACCACCAGGGGATAGGACGCGAGCGTTGACCAGAATATCAGCAGTACAGCCTCTGTGAGCCCCTGCATTCATCACCACAGCCCCTCCCACGGTGCCCGGTATGCCGACTGCCCATTCGAGACCTTTCCAGCCCCGTTTAGCCGCCAACCAAGCAAGGCGGGGAATTGACTCCCCCGCCCCCGCTGTAAGTTGACCTGTTTCTGGATTAAAATTCACCTGTTTGAGGTAGCGAGTGGCGACGACCAAACCCGACAAACCCCGATCGCTCACCAACAGATTAGAACCCGCACCCAGCAGAGTCACCGGCACCCCTTCATCGTGTGCCCAGGCAAAACTCGCTTGCAAAGCCTCCATACTGCGGGGAGCAACGTACCACTCAGCAGGGCCACCGACTCGGAACGAAGTCAGGCCCGCCAGCGAAACTTGGGAGTTAATCTTGCAATCAGTTCCCCGCAAAGAAATAGGAGAATACACTCGCCGATTGTCCTTAACAGAGGAGTCATTCGAGATAGTCACCATCTTGAAAATCCTTAAAAATACCTGCTTCGAGAAGACGTGGTTGAAAATTCCTTTACCTAACTTATCCCGCCCAATTGATCGAGCCGCTCGAGTCAGCAGTGTCGGTACAACCTGCACCGCAGAGGCTGTCGATCGACTCGAAGGGGCGAGCGGTTGAGCTAATCCGGGCGATCTGCTTGTTGATAAAAAGCCATAACCTCTGGAATAATCTGATTCAGATTGCCAGCACCCAAAAACAGAGCCAAATCCCCGGGTTGCAGATTTTCGGTTAAAAACTTACTTACCGACTCCAGGGAAGACTGAAACTCAACCTCTCGGCCTTCTTTAGCAATCAAATCAGCAACCTGCTGCCCGCTAATCTCTCCTAAATTCGCTTCCCCAGCACTATAAATATCGCAAGCCACAACCAAATCAGCATCCCCAAAAGATTGAGCAAATTCTGGCAAAAATGTCAGAGTCCGGCTGTAACGGTGGGGTTGAAAAATGGCAACCACTCTTCGGGATTTGGGATTCTTTTCGCTAGCTTCGATCCGCAAGCGAGCCGCCGCCAAGGTGACACGAATTTCGCTGGGATGGTGGGCGTAGTCGTCCACAAACAGGATGTCATTGTGAAAACCCCGCACCTCAAAACGGCGGCGAGCGCCTTCAAACCCGGCAATCGCTGTGGCAATTGCCGAAAACTCTAACCCCAACAATCGACCCACTGCTACCGCAGCTAGTGCATTGCTGAGATTGTGTGTGCCTAGCAACTTCAACTCCATTTCCCCTAGCAAAGCTCCTCGCTCCCAAATGCGGGCCTTGGTGCTTTCGGCTCCGTACTCCACGCCCGAAGCCGTGTAGTCAGCACCGCTTTCCGGCTGCAAGCTATAACTGACATGAGGCCCAAGGCAGTCTTTGACGATTTGGTCGTCAATGCAGCCCACCAAGGTTTGACAGTTTTGGGCAAACACCTTAAATGTGTCTATTACCTGGTCGAGGGTATCGTAATGGTCTGGATGATCCAGTTCCACATTCGTCACTATGCCAATTTTGGCTACCAGCTTGACGAGAGAACCGTCGGATTCATCAGCCTCGGCAACTAAGTAGGGGCCTTCCCCCAAACGGGCATTCCCTTCCCAAGCATTGACCTCGCCTCCTACCACGATCGTCGGGTCTAGACCCGCAGCCATCAGCATGAAGCCGATCAAGCTGCTCGTAGTAGTTTTGCCGTGAGTCCCCGCTACGGCTATGCTTTGGTAATCTTGAATTAACGCTGCCAACACATCCGAGCGATGAAAAATCGGACAGCCCAAATCTAAAGCAGCTCGATATTCGGCATTTGCCGGGTGAATTGCCGTCGAACATACTACTTGAGGTAATCCCCCAATTGCTTGGGCGCTTGAACGGTTGCCGTTCAATTGGAGAGCTTCGGCTGTCGCGACAGAAGCCCCTACCGTACCAGCGACTGCCGAGGATACGGTCCTTTCCTGTGGCCCGCGGTCGGGACTGCTACCGTTAAGAGCCGTTTGAAATAATTCAAAATTGTTGGCGTCTTGACTCCAAAAAATATGAGCTCCCATTCCTTGCAAGCGCTCGGTTATGTGACTCGATTTAATGTCGGAGCCGTACACAGGCAACTTGCGTTTAGCTAGAATGTAGGCAAGGGCTGACATCCCAATCCCACCAATGCCGATAAAATGAAATGGTCTACCGCTGAAATCAACAGAACTCGGCATCTTCGCTCCTCACACACCACACCACGCCAATAACACGCGATATCATATCAAGAATTGTTTTTTCAGGATACAGTTCGCTAGAGATTTTGTACAAAATTCTCTGCGCGTCCCTAGATTTGCGGGACTTGTAGAGATGTTTCTCTTGTATCCTATATGACTTAGTACCGAGTAGTTTTCCGGAACAGTCACAGCTCGAAAATTGCAGGTAACAGAAAACGGGGTCTGGGGTCTGGGCCAATAGACTAATTTTGGGTGGTTGCATACTCCTGCATTCTTTCTATTTCTATCCGCCTGCTGTGCTGGGATACCGCAGCAAAATCCCCACCACTTTTTTACCAAGATTGAGGGAAAACCCATAAGGATTTACAAACACTACCACGTATGACAAAATTTCGTTCATTTTATAGTCATAAATCTACTTTTACGGTCATTTTCTCCTCAAATTCAGAGATTGACACGCTCTCCGTTCTAGTATATATTTTTACGGTCTTTTATGTATACATAGGTAGCTGTTGTGTATATATACATAGGTAGCTGCTGTATATATACAAGTTGTGCAGTTAGTCGAAAAGCCATAGCTCAAACCAGATAATGGGTGGGATTGAGAAGCGGAGGGATGCTCTTGGCAGCCCTTAAGATTTTTACCACGGCGCTAAGTATATCTACGGTCAAAACTTTTTCGCCCGCCAACAAACGAATGCTCAGGCCGTCGATCGCCCACTCAAACCAAGTTGGGATTAATAGGGGCAAGGTTAATCCTCCAGTCCTAGACTCACTCGGACACTCGGAAATCGGTTTCTTAACTCGGATTGATGGTTTGAACGAAGTAAGGGGGTTAAAAAACCAGGTTTCAGCGTCCAGGACGATCGTCAAAACTAGGTTCGTCCAGGAGTTTGTCCCCGATGTGAAGCCAGGGTTTTATAATAAACGAGCTTATGGTTAACTATCAGCCGATTCGTCCAAGGCGTTTATTGAGAGGGGAGTCAATCGATTTTCGATTTTCGATTTTCGATTAAAGAATTGAAGAAAGCGACCCCACAGATAAATCCGGGGGCTCGCGATCGGGATTCGGAGCTTTTTTCTGCCTCCGTCCTGAGTCTGCTTTCGGAATGAATCCGGGGGCTTGTACCCAGGCTGCTTTCGGTCAAAGGAGGCCTTATAAGCCGCCGTACCCGGGCTCCACACCTCTCGATCTCTGGGGGTGGCGGCCCTTTGTTGGCGATCGGGCCAATTATATTTGGGGAGTATGCTGATTTTCAATGTACTTTCTGGCACGTTGAAACAGTAATGAAGAAAGTGGCCGCGGTTCTGGGTCACTCAAAAAAGCCCTTGCCTCGAGGGAAAAAGAAGCCTGCGGTCTAACGGAGTACCGTTAGACCGTCAGGTTTGCTCACAAGCGTAAAAACATAAAATTTACGCCATGTCTGTATTAATCCTGATTTTTGGGAAATATGCGGAAAATAGCGATTTTGGGGGGGACTTTTGACCCGGTTCACTGGGGTCATGTGTTGGTGGCAGAGACAGCTGCAAGTCAATTTGGTCTCGATCGAGTCATTTGGGTACCCGATCGCTCTCCTCCTCACAAAGGGCGCCCGGATTTGGCAAGTTTCGAGCAGCGGCGGGCAATGCTCGCTCTCGCAATCGGCGATCGCCCAGACTTCCTACTTTCGCCGCCGGAGGCAAATCCCAGAGGCAGTTCTTTTGCGATTGAGACCCTGCTGTATTTGCAAAAATTGTATCCAGGCTCGCGCTGGTACTGGATTATTGGTAGCGACGCACTCCTTACTCTCCCCAAATGGCACCGGTGCGGCGAAATTGCCGGGTTGTGCCACTGGTTGGTCGCCCCGCGTCCCAGTCAGAGAGATAGGGAAACAGGAGAAACCGTGGAGATTGGGGGAGTGTCCGAGTGGGGAGATTATCCGGGTGGAAAGCCCCTCGATTCCGGGGGGGACAGGATGCAGGTTCAGGCAAATGCTGTGGGCTTTCGAGTTGCCGAACAAATGGCTCTTTTGGACGTGGAAATGCGCTGGGAGGTGCTGTCCATGCCGGAGATCGAGATTTCGTCGAGCCACATCCGCCGCTGCTGCGCCGAAAGGATCGACCTCCGCTACTTAGTCCCGGAAGTTGTCCGGACTTATATTGCGGCCCATCAACTTTACCAGTAACCAGCGGCCGATGTGACGAATGCCTTCTGGCTTGCGATTTGGGCCTTCTAAAAAAGTTCCAGCTTTTTTGAGAAACACAAAAAGTTAGAAAGGATCGAGCTTTGCGATATGATCTTCTCTCATAAGTCAATTCTTAAATTTTTCCAAAATTTAAGCCTGAGCTAGGGGCTGCTATCGTTAGGAGGTACAAGGTGATTAGAGTCGCGATCAATGGTTTTGGGCGTATCGGCCGCAGTTTTGCACGCTGCTGGCTGGGGAGAAAAGATAGCCAGCTCGAACTGGTAGCTATTAATGACACTTCCGATCCCAAAACAAATGCCCACTTGCTGAGATACGATTCCATGATGGGAACGTTGAAGGATGTGGACATCAGTACGGATGAAAATTCGATTATTCTCAACGGCAAGACAGTTAAATGCGTGAGCGATCGCAATCCGCTCAACCTGCCTTGGAAAGATTGGGGTATTGATCTGATTATTGAAGCAACCGGCGTCTTCGTTGACCAGGCTGGTGCATCGAAGCATATCACAGCCGGCGCTAAAAAGGTGCTGATTACAGCTCCCGGCAAGGGACCTGAGGTCGGTACTTACGTGATGGGAGTCAACCACGACACCTACAAGCACAGTGACTACACGGTCATCAGCAATGCTAGCTGTACCACTAACTGCCTAGCTCCCGTGCTGAAGGTGCTTCACGAAAATTTTGGCATCATCAAAGGCATGATGACCACTACCCACAGCTATACTGGCGACCAGCGCTTGCTGGATGCCAGCCACCGAGATTTGCGCCGGGCCCGCGCTGCTGCGATGAATATTGTGCCGACTTCTACCGGAGCGGCCCAAGCTGTGGCTTTGGTGATTCCAGAATTGAAGGGTAAGTTAAATGGCATCGCCATGCGCGTCCCGACTCCTAATGTGTCGGTAGTTGATTTTGTGGCTCAGGTAGAGAAAAAGACTTTTACCGAGCAGGTAAATCAAGTTTTCAAAGAAGCAGCCGAAGGCCCGATGAAGGGGATTTTGGAGTACAACGATTTGCCTCTTGTTTCTTGCGATTATCGCGGAAATGATTCTTCTTCGATCCTGGATTCCAGCTTGACGCTAGTTATGGACGGCGACATGGTGAAGCTGTTGGCTTGGTACGACAATGAGTGGGGCTACAGTCAGCGGGTGGTTGACTTGGCTGAATTGGTCGCCCAAAAGTGGGAAGCCTAGTACCCGAAGGCAGAAGGCTTTAGTCATTCGGCAGAAGGTAAAAATGCTGACTTGTTTGTACTTTTGAGTCGATTTCTAGCTAACTGGTTATTTCTGTTTTCGAGCGGTAGAGACTTTTGGCAGTTGATAGTTGGCGAGTAGAAGATGAAATATCGTAGGGACACGGCAGTGCCGTGTCCGGATCCCGATATCCGTATGCTGCTACTCCCAGCTATCGATAGAACTTTTTGCAATCATACTTCGATCGGGCTTTCGGGTCTGCTTGATGATAAATTTGTTGTTGGTTGGTAGTAAGCGCTGAAACTTGCTCTGGTAAGTCCTCGGAAAATCTTAAATATTAAAAAGAATAAAAATTACGAGTATAAAAGTTAAACAACTGGAAAAATAGCAACAGCTACGGTAGACTTTTGAAAGTAAAATGTGGTATGAAAAAAGCGTTAATTAGCGGTATATCAGGTCAGGACGGAGCTTATTTAGCTAAACTGTTGCTCGATCGAGGTTATGAAGTTTGCGGCACCTCCAGGGACGCCCAAATGTCTAGTTTCGGAAACCTGGCCCGTTTGGGCATCCGAGACAGAGTAAAACTAGAATCCATGTCTCTCAACGATTTTCGCAGCGTCTTGCAGGTTCTAGCGAAAATTCAGCCCGACGAAGTGTACAATCTAGCAGGTCAAAGTTCCGTCGGTCTGTCTTTTGAACAACCCGTAGAAACCCTCGAAAGCATTGCCACAGGCACATTAAATCTGTTAGAAGCAATTCGGTTTACAGGCGGAAAAATTAAACTTTATAATGCCAGTTCCAGCGAATGTTTTGGGGATACCGGAGGCAGTGCAGCGGATGAAAATACGCCTTTTCGCCCCAGAAGCCCTTACGCCGTGGCAAAAGCAACGGCATTTTGGGAAGTAGCCAATTATCGAGAAGCGTACAATTTGTTTGCGTGTTCTGGTATTCTGTTCAATCACGAATCGCCGCTGCGGCCGGAGAGGTTTGTTACCCAAAAAATTGTATCTGTTGTCTGCCGAATTGCTGCGGGTAGTTCGGAAAAACTGCATTTGGGAAATATTTCAGTGCAGCGAGACTGGGGGTGGGCACCGGAATATGTGGAGGCAATGTATTTGATGTTGCAGCAGGAAGAACCGGACGATTATGTAATTGCCACAGGTGCAAGTTGTGCTTTGGAAGAGTTTGTGCAGACAGCGTTTGTTTGTGCTGGTTTGGATTGGCAGGAACATTTAGTAACCGATGCAAGTCTCTACAGACCAACGGAGATTGCAGTTGGGAGGGGAAATCCGGGTAAGGCGAAGCAAAAGTTAGGGTGGGAGGCGAAGTATAAGATGCCCGATGTGGTGCGGATGATGGTCGAAGCGAGGATGGAAAAAGTGTGAGGAGTTTTGAATAGAAAATATAGCACTCAGGACTTGCTCGCGCTTGCCGGAGAAACCCGGTTTGTTTATACATATCTCGCTGTCAAACCGAAGACTTTTCGTAGAAACCGGATTTCTGGCTGACTCAATGTAAAGATTGCTTTTTGTTTGAGCCATGTACCTGTTTTGAATTATAAGTGATTGTGTACCATTTGAAAGATGGCGAAAAATGCAAGTAGTTATATTAGCGGGCGGTTTGGGGACACGTCTCCGAGAAGAAACAGAATTCCGCCCCAAGCCCCTAGTTGATGTGGGCGGGCGTCCGATTCTCTGGCACATTATGAAGACCTATGCCCACTACGGATTCCTGGACTTTATTGTGTGTTTGGGCTATCGCGGCAACATGATTAAGGAGTATTTCCTGAATTATGAAGCTATGAATAATGATTTTACTATTTGCTTGGGTCGCCAGAATTGCATTACTTATCACGAGGATCATAAAGAGCAAGACTTTAAGGTGACGCTGGCTGAAACTGGCTCGGACACTATGACTGGGGGGCGGGTGAAACGTGTGGAGAAATACATTACTCATGATACCTTTATGGTGACATACGGTGATGGAGTTGCTGATATCGATATTGGAGCTTTGGTGGATTTTCATAAGGCTCATGGTAAGCTAGCAACTGTTAGTACAGTGCGTCCGATATCTCGATATGGCATTTTAGAGGTGGACAACCAAGGCAAAGTTCTGGAATTCACCGAAAAACCTCAACTAGAGGGCTGGGCTAGTGCGGGATTTTTGATACTTCACCGCAGCATATTTGAGGATTTGAGCGGGGATGATTGTTTTTTGGAGCGAGAGCCACTAGAGCGGTTAGCCGCAGAGGGACAATTGATGGCGTACCGCCACGAAGGTTTCTTCTTTGCGATGGATACTTACCGCGAGTATAAATATTTGAATGAACTTTGGGATAATGGAGAGGCTCCTTGGAAGGTGTGGGAATGAGTGAATTTTGGCGCGATCGATCTGTGTTGGTAACAGGTTGCACAGGTCTTTTGGGTAACTGGTTAGTGGCTGAGTTGCT
Organism: Microcoleus sp. AR_TQ3_B6; assembly: GCF_036702785.1. Classification (NCBI taxonomy): domain Bacteria; kingdom Bacillati; phylum Cyanobacteriota; class Cyanophyceae; order Oscillatoriales; family Microcoleaceae; genus Microcoleus; species Microcoleus sp. AR_TQ3_B6. The sequence goes on from NZ_JAUBVJ010000059.1 coordinate 10,789, forward strand.
GGAAAGAGGAGCCTTGGTAACGGGATTAGTCCGTGACTTGGTACCTCAATCCCGACTTTATGCTGGAGAGTGGTATCGGCAAATTAATATCGTTCGCGGTTGTGTCGAAGATTTGTCAACGGTAGAACGAACGATTAATGAGTATGAAGTAGATACGGTGTTTCATTTAGCAGCTCAGACAATTGTGGGAGTTGCAAATAGAGAACCCCTGGCCACTTTTGAAACGAATATTAAAGGCACTTGGAATATTCTAGAAGCGTGTCGCCGCGTTGGAGGTGTGAGTCGAATTGTCATAGCATCCAGCGATAAAGCCTATGGAGACCAGCTTGTGTTGCCTTATAGCGAAACAACTCCGCTGCAAGGAGAACACCCTTACGATGTTTCTAAAAGCTGTGCTGATTTAATCAGTCGGGCTTACTACGTCAGTTACGGTTTGCCCGTGTGCATTACGCGCTGCGGGAACTTTTACGGCGGGGGAGACTTGAATTTTAATCGCATCGTTCCGTGTACAATTCGATCGGCATTACGAGACAAGCCGGTAGTCATCCGCAGTGATGGCACTTTTATCCGCGACTATTTCTATGCGAAAGATGGGGTTTTAGCTTATCTCCATTTGGCGGAACAAATGGACAGGAAAGAAGTTTTGGGAGAGGCGTTTAATTTCAGCAACGAGTTGCAAATTTCTGTGCGGGGCATGGTAGATCATATTTTGAAATTGATGGGTAAGAGTCATTTGGAGCCTGTCGTATTGAATAGGGCCCAGAATGAAATCAAACATCAGTATCTCTCGGCAGATAAGGCGCGAAAAATGCTCGGTTGGGAGTCTAAATATCCTCTAGAAGAAGGGTTGAAAGAAACAATTGAATGGTATAAAAAATTTTTTAGGGAGGAAAATACCTGTGTCATCAGCGTGTGATGGAGGATTTCTGTGACTGGGGTTTTAATTTTCTTTCTCTTATTTGATAGTCAAGGGGGCTAATTCTGTGCCATCTAAATGTCGTTTTTGCAGTCACCTATTAGAGCATACTTTTGTAAATCTGGGGATGTCGCCGCTGGCGAATGCTTTTCTATCTCAAGAGCATCTGAATTGTGCAGAGAAATTCTATCCACTTCACACTTATGTCTGTGCTAATTGTTTTTTAGTCCAGTTAGAAGAGTTTGAATCGCCGGATAGCATCTTTAGCGATTATGCTTATTTTTCTTCCTATTCAGACTCGTGGCTGCGCCACGCCAAGAATTACACTGATTTGATGGTGGAGCGCTTTGGATTTGACGCCAACAGTCATGTAGTTGAACTTGCTAGCAATGATGGCTATTTACTCCAGTATTTTCAGCAGAAAGGAATTCCTGTATTGGGGATTGAACCTGCTGCAAATGTAGCTAAGGTAGCTGAGGAAAAAGGGGTTCCAACTTTAGTCAATTTTTTTGGCGTGGAAACGGCTAAAGAGTTGGTTTCAGAAGGCAAACAGGCAGATTTGTTGCTGGGCAATAATGTGTTGGCTCATGTGCCTGACTTGAACGATTTTGTGGCGGGGATGAAAATTCTCCTGAAACCAAACGGCGTATTGACAATGGAGTTTCCTCATGTATGGCAATTAATTCAACACAATCTGTTTGACACGATTTACCACGAGCATTTCTCTTATTTTTCGCTGTTGACGGTTGAGAAAGTTTTTGCAAGTCACGGTTTAACTTTGTTTGATGTGGAAGAATTACCGACCCACGGCGGTTCTCTGCGGATTTACGGGAGGCATGAGGATTTTGAGAGTATAGCAGTTGGCGATCGCATTTCCCAACTCAAAGCTAAGGAAGTGCAAGCAGGGTTAAATCAGATTGAAATTTATGTAGGATTTGGCGAACAGGTTAAGTCTACCAAGCGCCAAATCCTCAGTTTCCTAATTGATGCCAAAAACCAGGGCAAATCAATTGCCGGCTACGGTGCGCCGGCGAAGGCTAATACGCTGCTGAACTATTGCGGTATCCGCACGGATTTGATAGATTATACGGTGGATTTAAGCCCGCACAAGCAGGGTTTGTTTTTGCCGGGAACTCAGATTCCGATATATCATCCAGATCAAATTCGTGAGACTAAACCCGATTATTTGGCTATCTTGCCTTGGAACATTAAAGATGAGATAGTAAGTCAGATGGATTATATCCGCGAGTGGGGAGGTAAGTTTGTGGTGCTGATTCCTCAAGTGGAGGTAATATCGTGAAATTTACTGAAACAAAGCTTAAGGGAGCTTATGTTATTGAGGTAGAGCCCCTAGCAGATGAGAGGGGATTTTTTGCCCGCAGTTGGTGTCAAAAGGAGTTTACAGAGTTTGGCTTGAATCCTAACCTAGTGCAGTGCAATATTTCTTTTAACCTGAAGAAAGGTACTTTGCGGGGGATGCACTACCAGGCTACACCTCACGAGGAAGCGAAGTTGGTTAGATGTATCAAAGGGGGAATTTATGATGTAATTATAGATTTGCGTCCCGATTCTCCTACTTTTAAAGACTGGTTTGCAATAGAGCTAAACTCGCAAAATCGCAAGATGATATATATTCCTGAAGGTATGGCTCACGGCTGTCAAACTTTGGCAGATAATACGGAAGTTTTTTACCAGATGTCGGAATTTTATTATGCTGAATTAGCAAGGGGAGTGCGGTGGGACGATCCGAGTTTTAGTATTGATTGGCCGGAGATATCTCAGCGCGTGATTTCGGAAAAAGATCGAAGTTTCACGGATTTTGTGCTATGAAAAAAGTGCTGGTTACCGGTGCGGGGGGTTTTGTTGGCAGACACTCGCTCAACACGCTGGTGGAACGCGGGTTTGAGGTTCATGCTGTCGCTTCTAAGACTTTACCGACTTTAAGTTCTGACTGTACGTGGCATCTGGGCAATTTGTTAGATCATACATCCATTAAAGAGCTAGTTTGTCAAGTAAAGCCAACACATTTGTTGCACTTTGCCTGGTGTTATACTGTACCCGGTCAATATTGGAAATCTCAAGATAACTTTTTGTGGGTTCAGGCAAGTTTGGAATTATTGAGGCAATTTCGAGAGCAAGGGGGCGAAAGAGTAGTGATGGGCGGAACCTGCGCCGAGTATGATTGGAAGTATGGTTATTGCTCGGAATTTGTAACGCCTAGAAATCCAGATACTCCCTACGGTATTTGTAAAAAAGCTTTGCAGGAGATAGTGAACTCCTATTCCGAGACGACAAGTCTCAGCAGTGCTTGGGGACGTATTTTCTTTCCCTACGGTGCTTACGAGTATCCAAATCGGCTGGTTTCTTCAGTAATTCTTTCTCTCTTAAAGGGAGAGCCTGCTCGCTGCTCTCACGGTAATCAAATCCGGGATTTTCTGTATGTACAGGATGTGGCTGATGCTTTTGTGGCTCTTTTGGAGAGTGAGGTGACGGGTGCTGTTAATATTGGATCGGGACAGGCGATCGCGATTAAAGATGTTGTTTATAAAATAGCTGATTTAATCGGAAAACCCGACTTAGTGCAGTTAGGTGCTGTACCGTCTGCTGCGAAAGAACCACCCTTGTTAGTGGCTGATGTGCGTCGCTTATCGAATGAGGTGGGTTGGCAGCCAAAGTTGAGCTTAGATATGGGATTAAGGCAAGCTATAATCGGGTGGGAAACTCAAATAATACAGGATTGTAAATTGAGCAATTAGTCACTATTTTTTTTCAAATAAGGAAGTTAACACCTAGATAAAATCTAAAATTTTACCTGAAAATGAGTTTTAAATATGCAGAGATGCCCTGTTTGTAGTTCCAACTTAGTATCCCCATTTTTGCTTCGAGGTAGCGTACCCGTTCATCAAAACCTAGTGATGGTCGATCGCATATCTGCTCTAGAAATTAATCGCGGAAGTCTGAGTCTAGCAGTTTGTGAAGACTGTGGATTTATTTTTAATGCTGATTTTGATGGTTCCAAGTTAAGCTATGGCAAAGATTATGATAACAGCCAGACTTATTCGCCATCTTTTGAGAGTTATATTTCCGAACTGGCCCGGTCTCTAATCTATGATAAAAATGTTCAAAATTGCTCGATTGTGGAAGTGGGCTGCGGTAATGGTTCATTTTTAAGGAAGCTAGTAGAATCTGAGGAATGGGGAAATCAGGGTTATGGGTTTGACCCAAGTTATGTCGGGGAAGAAACTATTCTTGACGGCCGCCTGAAGTTTGAGAAGCGTTACTATGACTCAGAGTGTGCTAATATTCATGCTGACGTGGTTGTTTGTCGCCACGCGATCGAACACATTCCCGATCCTTTGAGCTTACTCTTTTCTGTCCGACAAGCTTTAGTTCATTCTCCTAACGCTCGCGTTTTCTTTGAAACACCTTGCGTTGAGTGGATCCTCCGCAATCAAGTAATATGGGATTTTTTCTACGAACATTGTTCCTACTTTACAGCAGAGTCTCTAGCGACGGCTTTTGAAGTATCTGGTTTTCAGGTTAAGAGCGTAGATCATATATTTCAAGGGCAATATCTATGGTTAGAAGCTACGATTCCGTCAGTAGAACCTGCTGTCACGAAACAACCAGCACTCATTTCAACTTTAGCTAAGCAGTTTGCGACATCAGAACGTGAACTGCTTAACAAGTGGGAAATTAAGATTCAAAAATTAGCTAACCAAGGCAAAGTGGCTCTTTGGGGGGCTGGAGCTAAAGGTGTAACTTTTGCTAATCTGATCGATCCCGATCGTAAATGGATTGATTGCATTATTGACCTGAACCCGAATAAACAAGGTAAATATATTCCCGGGGCTGCTCATCCTATTGTCAGCTATCAGGATATAGCAAATCGAGAAATTACAACTGCTATTTTGATGAACCCGAATTATTATCAAGAAAATCTAGTCTTATTAAAGGCATCCAACTTAAACATTGACCTATTAGTGGAGTAAGTTATGAAAATCATAATTGATACGACTGAAAAAACACTCACTTGTGAGATTGATAACCAGCAGCAGGTATTAAGCCTTTATACAAAAGAGGCTTTTGAACTGATATCGCTTCAGTGGGTTAAAATTGGATGGAATCAGAAATATTCTTATACATTTAGTTGGCTGGGTCGCCCTTTGCTGCAACTTCCTGAAGATTTGATTCGCATTCAGGAAGTTATCTATCAGGTTAAACCCGATGTAATTATTGAAACCGGGGTGGCTCACGGAGGCTCGCTGATTTATTACGCGAGCCTTTTTAAAGCAATGGGGAAGGGTAGGGTTGTAGGAGTTGATATTGAAATTCGTCCCCACAATCGCAAGGCTATAGAGGAACACGAACTGTCATCGTTCATTACTTTAGTTGAAGGCAGTTCTACAGATACCAGTATTGTAGATGAGGTGAAAAAACTGGTAAATCCAGGGGAGACTGTCTTGGTAATTCTTGACTCGTGTCACACAAAACAGCACGTTGCTGATGAGTTAGAGGCTTATTCGAGTTTTGTGACACCAGGTTCCTATATAATTGCCACCGATGGAATTATGAAGGATTTGGATGATGTGCCGCGCGGGAATCCTGAGTGGAAGTGGGATCATCCTACTGCTGCGGCTGCTGAGTTTGCAGAAAAACATCCAGAGTTTGTATTGGAGCAACCTAAATGGCCGTTTAGCGAGAGCGATTTGACGGAGAATGTGACTCACTGGCCTGGAGCGTGGTTGCGGAGACTGTAAGGATAGAGTTGAGAAATTGCCAACTTGGGTCTGATGGCTCGTATTTAGCAAATTATTAAGAGGCTGGTACCCTCTTAATAAATATTTTTGTTTGAAATATTATTGTCGCTCCTGACTTAACTTTTCTATTAGTTTAACCGCTTCATTATAGATTACTTTCCAATCACAATCATAATTGCAGTCGCCATAATCAACGACACTATCATTTGGTATGAATACTTGTGGTATGAGCTTGTCAAAATAGGGTAGCTCTGAGCGCCCAGACTGAAGTGTTCTGACATCCTCATAATTGAGAACTTGAGTGTGTGCATGCAAGACGCCTGGTTTGTTAGCGATCCATGAGGGATAGATCAGTCCGGCCCCTACTGGTGATATGTGCAAATCTATAGCCTTAGCCCAAACGACTGTTTCGTAAGTTGTAGCACCGATCGCACTGTAGGTATTTATAGCCGGATCTATAACAGAAAGTATTTCTGCCATTACCGCTTTTTCGCTTTCTATCATAGACCAACTCACACTATCAGAATCCTCTTTTCCGCTAAGAGACCACCCATCAAACACAACTCCCAAATTCGGAAAATCTGAGTACAGACTTTGGATAATATTTGCTATTCCTTTTGCCTGACCTAGCCATACCCTACTACTGGTGCGAATTTGGACACCCAGAAGCGGAAAATGAGCCTTAGCTCTTTCCACTTCGTTCAAAAAATCTGGAGTACATTTTTTCAGTGAAACCTCACATATTCTGTTTATTAACGGCTCTTCTATAAATCTAGCATTAGCTCTGAAAGCAACATAATTATTATCCACTACCCTTTTAAAAACATCCCAAACATCCTTAACATAAATTAGGTCTTCAGGCAAAATTTCTGGAAAAATATCCCCGATACTGAAGTATTCCCCAGGACCAATTAAAATTTTATCGACTTTGGATAACTTGCCATTTCTAGAGAGACTGTCAATAGCAGCCACGTCCTGCCATAAATAATGCCCAATGTTGAACCCTAAACCTACAACATCAACTACTTTTTTTTCTTCATTTTGTAAATAAGATTTGACTTGCTGCCAATAACTAACCATATAAGCCTTGAACTTATTTATACTTTGTTCAGGACGGGCAAAAGGTACTAATGCATGATTGAAATTAATAATTAGCTCTCGATTTGGTAAGTAAATCAAAAGCTTTTCCCCCATAACACAGCCATTCATCAAATAGAACACTTCATTTCCCACAAAGCGATAAATAAAACCCTGCAAGTCGTGATGTCCAACCTCTTGATGATTGATCACGAAGGATTGATTAGACCGCATAACCTTTGAACTGAAAGGACACAATGAATAAATATAACCAGTTTCTACTAGAACTTGCTGGTAAGGAAGAGTGAAGTTACTTTGAGGGAGAAGCTGTTTTTTTATAGTTTCATCAAAACTATTTATATAGTTTTCTTCCAAAGCAAAGTTGTCTTGTGCTATTAATTCCAAATTGGCTAAGGACAACCCCACTTTTTCCAGATAGTTTTTGTCGTCATCAGTTAAGAATTGCAGGGTGATAAATCTATATCTGCTGGCTAGTTGGAAATATTGGAACGCTGCTTCTGGGTCGATTTCTGTTAGCAAATCAGGCTTATCCTCCTCAAGATGTTCTAGTTGATTTAATCCCTTCCAGATATCTTCGTAAATTTCGCTATTTTTATGTACATCAGTTTGATGAATTAAAGTTAGTTCTATAAAGTTAACAGAAAAGAATAGACCTGTTGCCCAAAACCTAACTTCTAAATCTTTAGCATAGACAAAATCTATGAAAAATTCATGCTCTTTTTGATTTTTTAGATAAACATTTTCTTCATAAACTACGCAGCCTTTATTTACACAAACATCAAACTTAAACCAAACTTGTTCAGATTCGTTCCCTTGATTCACACTAAAATTTGCCTTTTCCAGGCCGATCTTAACTCTATATAAACCAGCTAACAAACTGATATAAGGTCCATAGCAAATTTGGCCATAATTTCCTACGGGGATAACTAGCTGCTGACCAGCTTCTGTTTGCATAAGCTGTCCTGAAATTAAAGTATAATCTTCTGGGTTGATCCAGAAAGTCTTTATCCCCTCCAAGTTGCTTAAAAAACATTTCTGGCTGGTCACTTCGGGGTAAAGCTCTACTAGCTGTCGCCATTGTGCGATCGCTTCTACCAATTCACCCTTTTCCGCCAAAATTTCACAAATTTTGAGTAGATTTTGAATCCCATTTTCTAGGTAAACTTTTAGTTTTATGGCTTCATTCTTAAGAAGGTTTAGTTGAGTCTCAACTTGTTTAAAATCTCCCCCAATTTTAGCCATCAATGCTGTCTGCCTGGCTTGAAGAAAATGCCGATACTTGTGGATATTTTTTCTTAAAAATTCCGGCACATCTTTACCTTCTATGTCTCTGACATCGAAATAAAACTCACCTGATGATTCCATCTCCAAGCTGGGTCTACATACGTCATATTTTATTTTTTCAATTCTTCTTGCTTGTGAATCATCCCCTTCTTTATGTGCAAAACTTTGCAATTTGTACCGACGGGATACTTCTGAACCAAACCAACTAAATGACCAGCCACTCTTAACTAGGTATGGATGTTCAAAATACTGGTTGCTATTGATGTATCCCGAACGCTTGTAAGCAGGATCGCCCATGTCTAACCCTGTGTTTATTTTGTCTGAATACCTAACTTTAGTGTAAGTTCTAACTTTGAAGTCTTTATATTTACAAGCAACTGTTCCGCACCACCACTCACTGGCGATGTTATTTAAATGACCGTGATACAAATCTTGAACAAATATGACAAACTCATTATCTTTAAGTAATTCAATAGCTTCACTCAGCTTTTCTTTTCGGGGAATTTCATCACAGTCATTGACTAAGATTATATCCTCATCTTTGCATTCAAGAGAATTTAATACCCTACTTATGCAGTTTTTTTGGTGAACGTCAAGAGGCCATGCTTGGAGATGAACAGGTTGACTGTAGTCAATTTCAGGCATATCATCAACAACATAGTGAATGATTTTATCCTGATACTCAGCAAACTCATGGCTAAATTCTTGGTAATAAAGTGGCTTGGGGTTGCCACTAAAGGTTTTTGTAGCTTCTACTAAAATAAACTTATCTACAACATCCTTGAGTTCTTCTATCCGAATTCTGAGAACATCTAATTCATTGAAAAAGGCAAAACAGTCATAAATGCGAGGCCGCTTTTGATTAGCTTGCATATTATTGGGATTTAGCTTGAAAGCCTTGTAGTAACAGAGGCTGGCCTCAGTTGTGTTTCCTTGAGCTGCTACTGCTTCTCCTAAGTTATAGTAAGATTGGTCTGAGTTGGGACTCAGTTCAAGAGCATGACGCAAAGTATCGATCGCGCCTTCTAAATCCCCCTGTTTAATTAATAATTCCCCTAAGCGATAATGAGCTTGCACATCATCAGGATTTGACTCAGTAAGGCGGCGATAAGGAGCGATCGCCTCTTCCCACTGCTCTTGTTTCACCAATGCTTCCCCTAACTGCAACCAGACTTCAAAGTTATCTGGCTGTATCTGTAGGAGCTTGCGGTATGCTGGCACATCATCAGGATTTAACTCAATGGCTCGACGGTAAGACGCGATCGCCCCTTCCAAATCCAACTGAGTTCGCTGTTGCAGCAATTCCCCCAGCTTATACTGAATCCAATCGGTCTCTAGGTCAAGCTCAGTAGCACGGCGATAAGCCGCGATCGCCTCATCTAGCTGACCCAGTTTTTCTAAACTTTTTCCTAATCCCACATACGAACCAAAGTGATCGGCATTGAGTTCAATGGCTTTACGAAAGACAACAACCGCTTCCTCCCATTGTTGCCGTCGTTCTAAAGCATCCCCTAAGTGATGATAAGACCAAGAAAAATCCGGGTTTAGTTCTATAGCGTGGCGATAAGAGGCGATTGCTTCTTCGAATTGACCTAGTTTCCCTAGAGCTTCCCCTAACTTGTGGTGAGACCAGGAGAGGTCAGGATTTAACTCAATGGCACGGCGGAAAGCTGCTATCGCGTCCTCCAGAGTCCCTGACTCTAGAAGTCGATCGCCCTCGTCCAAATAATCAACGGCAGTTTTTTTCGCTTCCATCTTGAGTTAATGTCAATCGTGCTAAGCTGATGAGCCACTTCAGGTTACACTAAGTTGTGTACCTTTGACAAGATGTAACCTTAATGACCTAACCTTAGTGTAAACTGTGGTTGAATCTCGGACTCTTGAGAGGCGATGTACTTGATGTTGTAGCACGAACAGCCAGAGGGCTGGGTAAGTGTAACAGGTGAAATTCATGATGCGTTGTCAGAAATTCTGGCGACAGTGCTTGATGCCAGATTAAACCAGGAACATATAGCGCTAGACGCCAGTCTTAACAGACTAACGGAAATTGCTGTATTAAGATACGCTTGGGGAGCATTTATGGAAAAATTGGGTGGGCTTGCAGATTAAGTGTAAGTGAAGGTGAGGTGTTTAATGTGGCAACAGAAATATATCGAGTTAAGGGCGATCGGGATATAGGAAATTTATTTCATAGCTGGTAAAAATTGTTAGAGTAAAGTCAAGATTGTTAGATAAAAAGGCAGGTATTATCGTGGTTGAACAAATCGTTGTTCACGTCCCAAAAACAGCAGGAGCAACATTTCAAGTTATTTTAAACCAAGTTTATGGTGGCAAACATATTTACTATGACTATCTAGAGGATTCTCTACCTAGAGTCTATCAACCTGCGGAAATACCATCACAATTTAGAGTGATTCACGGTCATTTTTCGATCGCCAAGTATGATAAAATTTTTCGGGAGGTCAAAAGGATAATCTGGTTGAGACACCTGGTACATTTATTGGTTTCTCTATATTTTTATTGGCTGCATCTTCCCTTAATAAATAATAATCACACAATAGTAGGGAAAATACAAACTTCAAGAAGGGGAATAGATGAGTTTGCCGAACAACCAAAGGTAAGAAATATATTATACCAACATACTTGTGGAAAAAATCTAAGTAATTTTTATTTTGTCGGGTTACAAGAATTTTTCCAAGAAGACTTGGCTGAACTTAAAATTATGCTAGGAGGGAAAAATTTTCGTAAGTCCTATGAAAATAGGAACCCAAATCCTAAATATCACGAAAATATACAAAAAGTATTTGCTAATCATAAAATTATCGATAAGTTAGTAGAGAACAATCAACAAGATTTGGCTCTTTATCAAGAGGGATTAAATCTGAGAGCCAACCGTAGAAAAGAGTCAATTTTAAGACAGCCCATTATGGCGGAAGGGAATAGGTATCAGTATCAATTGCGTCAATTCACACAAATCTTAAAACCGACTAATTTTAATAATGTAGGACAAACAGGAGAACCCAGCATGAAAGAAGGGAAAAGAACGTTTGTCTTCAATAAACAAGAGTTTTATTACAACAGGATAAGATTTAATAACCCTACCGAAAGAGCAGTAGAGATACCTATTGCTTTTAACTTCCTTGCAGCTCTCAACCAACCAGCAAGCATACTTGAAGTTGGGAATGTACTATCTCATTATGAAAATCATTTGAGTGAAAGGCTTAGTATAACATCAAGACGAATTGTCGATAAATTTGAAGTAGAAGTAAGGGTAGATAATGAAAACTTAATGAACCTGCCGTCTGACAAAAAGTACGACGCGATTGTCTCACTTTTTAGAGTCGAAGACATTGAACAAAAAGGAGATCCTTCTGGTGGATATGGAGAGCAGGAAGAAAACCGGGATTTTGAAGGTCTCTTAAAAGCAATTGCTAAGATAGACGACCTACTTACTCCTGATGGCCAAGCTTTGATTACCGTTACTTTTGGAAAATTTATAGATGGGGAATGGTATATTCAGTTTAGTAAAGAGTATTTGTATATGTTAGCTAAAAAATATGGAATTCCTAAAGAAGCAGTCTCAGTTAATTGCTTAAAGCTAATAGACAGAGAAAAAAATGGCAGTAGTTTTAAGGTGCTTTGGGAAGAGTTAGATGCTCTTGAACTTAGTTATGTGGAATACGGCTCGCCTTTTTCTCAAGCAAATGCGATCGCCGTTATCGAACTTTCCCAGCTTTCAAGTGACTTTCACTTAAAATTAAATGTCGAGTCGAGTCCTCTGTTATACAATATGTCCTATGAAACGCGGACAGAATTCGAGCAAAACAAGGCTCTGTTACAACAAACTCAGAGTGAAGTGGCAGAATTTCTGTTGCAATTGCAACAGACTCAGAGGGAATTGGAACAATCCCAGTTACAACTCCATCAGACTCAGAGGGAATTGGAACAATCCCAAGCACTCCAGCAGCAGACTCAGAGTGAATTGGAACAATCCCAGTTACACCTCCATCAGACTCAGAGTGAATTGGAAAGATTAAAGTTACACCTCCATCAGACTCAGAGTGAATTGGAAAGATTAAAGTTTTCGCAAGCTATGGTTAGAGAAAGTGATGTCAAAAGTCAGATGCAGTACAAACACTTATTGTGGGAGGGGTGGTACGCTTATTGCAAAGGCGATAGGGCGGGGATGGCTAACTTTATTAAAGAATCCTTGAATTGCACGCCTTTTTCAACAACAGAAACAGTCTTGAACTGGTTAGAAACTTTTACTAGGTTTTCGTCAGAAAAAGGAGATATTCTTGATACTAATACTTTAGTTAACTCAGCAGAATGCAAAGAATTGATGCGTCGCAGCATTAATGGCAAAACTGCGCTGACCATCCATTAGTAAGAGATTGCAAGCAAGCTATGATGACAAACTCGGATTTCAATATTGAGAAAACTATCATTAAGCATCAGCCATTGATTGTGAATGACGAGCCAAGCCTCACCAATCCAGTCTCGCAAATGGTCACCGAGACCCAGTGTCGATCGGATGCCTTCTACTATTGGTGTGAGGAAACTCCTCTGCCGCACCAGCCAATATTTCGTGGAAAACTGTGGGAGTACGCCTATATCCTCCAGTGTCTGTCTGAGGCGGGCATGATGTCACCAGGCAGGCGCGGACTAGGTTTTGGTGTCGGCCAGGAACCGTTAGTAGCTGTAATGGCTGCGCGAGGCTGCTCCGTGGTGGCCACAGACCTAGATTCAGAGGAAGCGACTAAGCAGGGATGGGCAGGTACCGGTCAATATGCAGCCACGCTAGAGGCACTTAACGATCGCGGCATCTGCCCCCTCCGAACGCTTCGCATCCAAGGTGAGTTACCGCGTGGTAGATATGAACAAGATAGATCCTGATTTGGTCGGCTTCGATTTTGTCTATTCGTCTTGCGCTTTCGAGCACCTCGGCTCGATCGAACTGGGGCTGCAATTCGTCAAAAACAGCCTTAAGTGCCTGCGTCCGGGGGGAATAGCAGTACACACCACCGAATTCAACGTTTTTTCTAATGACGCGACGATCGACCACCAACAGACTGTACTGTTTCGACGGCAGGACATCGACAGACTCGCAGCAGAGTTGACAAGCCAAGGACACGAAATAGTCCTCAACTACAACACCGGAAGCGGGTCATTCGATCGTCACATAGACGTACCGCCCTGGTCGGGGATACACTTAAAGCTTCAGTTGGAACAATATGTCACAACATCCTTGGGGCTACTGATTAACAAGGCTTCATAGATTAAATCGTTTTTCAATTATATTCAGACATTTCTACTCAGCCAAAACCAAGACGAATGTTAAATCATCAACTAAATAATTCTTTGGGTGTAAATTTAGCCGGTCATATAACCGGAGATTTTGGGCTAGCGGAAGCGGCTAGAGGAAATCTCAGAGCCCTAGAAGCCGCCAGAATTCCCTTTGCGCTTAAGGATCTGAAAATAGATTGGCTACCCAACTCCGATACCAGCTACAAAAAATTTTCCGACGACAATCCATATCCAATCAATATAGTCCAAACCAACCCCAATTGGGTTGAGCAGATGTTAGCCGGGTACTTTCCCGGCATTGGTTCTGAATATTTCAAAGGCAAATACAATATAGGTGTCTGGTTATGGGAATTGCCAGTATTTCCCTCTGAATGGCAGTGGGCATTTGATTTATTTGATGAAATCTGGACTACCAGTAACTTTTGTGCTGAAGCGTTTTCTGCCGTCTCCCAAGTTCCTGTACTCAAAATTCCTGTTAGCCTCGCCTTCCCGCAACCATTATTAACAAGAGAAAACCTCAACTTACCCAAAGATAAGTTTATTTTTCTATTCATGTTTGACTTTGGCAGTTCCTTTGAACGGAAAAATCCCTTTGCGACCGTTGAGGCATTTAAACGAGCCTTTGGTAAATCTAATCCAGATGTTTTACTCGTTCTCAAGTTTGCCAATGCTCATCTTTTTCCGGAACGGCGACAGGAACTAATGGATTTGGCTGAGGGTTGGTCATCTCTTCAGTTTATAGACGGACATTTGCAAAAAGAAGAGATTCATGCTTTGGTTAATAGTTGTGACTGTTATGTGTCTCTGCATAGGGCTGAAGGATTCGGTTTAACCATGTCGGAAGCCATGTACTACGGGAAACCAGTAATCGCAACAGCCTATTCATCTAATATGGAATTTATGAATGTTGGCAATAGTTTTCCTGTTAAATACGAGCTGGTGACAACAACTGAAGATTATGGAGCTTACCCCAAAGGCAGTGTCTGGGCGGAACCAGATATCGAGCATGCTGCATCTCTCATGCAGTCTGTATTTGAGAATAATCAGGAAGCTCAGAAAACAGGAAAAATAGCAGCCAAGGAAATCAGGTCTTTATTAAATCCTCAAGCTGTAGGTATAAAAATAAAAAATCGCCTTGAATTTATCAGGGCCCATCTAAATCATACCCAGTTGTCAAATCGGTTCCATGAACTTCAGACAGAAAGAGATCTATTGGCTCGTCAAGCCCAAGCTTGGAGGCAGACAGCATTACAAATGCAAATAGAACTCAAACACTTGCAGTTTCATCATTAGTACAAAAGTACAAAATTCGCTATGTTGCAGAAAATACAAACTTCTAATTTTGGCATCAATGTTGCAGGTCACGCTAGTGGGGAATTTGGCATTGGAGAAGGCATGAGAGGAACTCTCAGAGGACTTCAAGCCGTAGGCATTCCCTTCACAATCAGGGATATTAAAGTAGATTGGCACAGAAACCTCGATTCTACCTACACTAATTTCTCTGACGAGCAACCCTATGCTATCAACCTCGTTCATACACCACCTATAGGCGGAGTAATGGAAAGTTTAGGTTCAGAGTATTTTCAAGGGCGATACAACATAGGTTACTGGGCTTGGGAGCTGCCATTGTTTCCCCCTGGTTGGCTATATGCTTTTTATTCATTTGATGAGATATGGACTCCCAGCAATTACTCTGCTGAAGCCATTTCAGCGGTATCACCTATTCCCGTTGTAAAGGTTCCGCACAGCATTTATCTTCCAGAAACCTCCTTGAGTAGAGAAGCTTTAGGGTTACCGAAAGACAAGTTTATTTTTCTGTTTTTATTCGACTACCACAGTCGGCTGAGTCGTAAAAATCCTCTGGGAACAATAGAAGCGTTTAAACGAGCTTTTGGGAAATCAAACAACGATGTCTTGCTCCTAATCAAGTCTTCTAACGGGAAGTTTCATCCTGAGCTGCAAGAGCAACTTTTGTCGCACACAGATGGTTGGTCGTCAATTAAATTTATAGAAGGGCATTTGCAGAAAGAAGAGCTTCATGCCTTAATTGACAATTGTAACTGCTATGTTTCTCTGCATCGCGCGGAAGGGTTTGGCCTGACTATGGCGGAAGCGATGTTTTATGGCAAACCAGTAATTGCCACTGCTCACTCGGCTAATATGGAATTTATGAATGTCGGCAACAGTTTTCTAGTGAAATACGATATGGTGACAATTATTGAAGATGATGGGCCCTATTTTAAAGGAAATGTCTGGGCTGAACCAGATCTCGATCATGCCGCATCCTTAATGCAGTATGTCTTTGAAAACTATCAGGAAGCAGAGCAAGTAGGAGCTAGAGCCGCCAGTGAAATTAGGTCTTTACTCAGCCCGCAAACTGTTGGCAGCAAAATTAAAATCCGTCTGGAAGACATTATGAGCAGGATAAATCATCCTACACGCTCAACTCGCCTCCGTAAGATTCAGACAGAAACAGGTTTATATCAATCCCAAGTCCAAGTATGGAGGCAAACAGCACTGCAAATTCAAACGGAACTAGAGCGGTGTCAAAGGCTACCTTCTATTAAGTAGTAGAATTGAGCCGGTTTTCCAGAATAGTACAAATGTTAAAGGTAGATTAAAATTGGCTATGCTAAGTAAAGGACTAGATTATTCTTTTGGAATCAATGTTGTGGGTCATGTGACAGGCGAATTTGGGCTGGGAGGTGGCGTCAGAGGTACTCTCCGAGCAATAGAAGCAGCAGACATCCCCTTCGCAATTAAGGATCTTAGGGAAGATACGCAGCGAAACTTAGATTCTAGTTACACAGATTTCTCTGAAGATAACCCATATCCCATCAACCTGATCCATACAAACCCTCACAAATCATTACTGGATTTAATTAATCCTGCATATTTTAAAAATCGGTATAATATTGGATTCTGGGCATGGGAATTGCCAAAATTTCCTGATTTTGGGCGGTTTGCCTTTGATATATTTGATGAGGTTTGGACTTACAGTAATTACACGGCTGAAGCCATAGCAGAAGTATCGCCTATTCCTGTCCTTAAGCTACCGCCTAGCATTTCTATCCCGCCAAATTCCTTGGGCAGAGAAGTATTGGGATTGCCCGAAGACAAGTTTATTTTTCTGTTTATGTTTGACATTGGGAGCGGCTTTGAACGAAAAAATCCCTTGGCTACTATTGAGGCATTTAAACGAGCTTTTGGAAAGTCTAATGATGATGTTTTACTGATCGTTAAGTATAGACCGCATCCACTGTTTCTCCATCTGCAAGCACAACTCAAAGCGCAAGCAGAGGACTGGCAATCTATTCAGTTTATAGAAGGGGATTTAAAGAAAGAAGAACTCCACGCCTTAGTTGACAATTGTAACTGCTATGTGTCGCTACATCGGGCTGAAGGGTTTGGTTTGACGATGGCGGAAGCGATGTACTACGGCAAGCCGACTATCGCCACCGCCTACTCGTCTAATATCGAATTTATGAATGTTGGCAATAGTTTTCCAGTTAAGTATGAACTGGTGAAAACAACTGAAGATTATGGGCTTTATCCAAAAGGAAGTACCTGGGCGGAGCCAGATATCGATCATGCTGCTTCCTTAATGCAGCATGTGTTTGAGAATTATTCGCAAGCACAGCAAGTAGGATCGAGAGGAGCCGCAGAGATTAGATCTTTATTGAGTCCGCAGGCGGTGGGAAAAAAAATAAGAAGTCGCCTTGAATATATTACAAGGACAATAGAAGAGAAAAGCTGTTTTGAATCCCAAGCTCAAGCTTGGAAGCAAGCAGCGTTGCTAGCTCAGGTGGAACTAGAGCGCTCAATGTTTTAACGGCAAAACACTCAACAAGAATCCCGTTAGAGTTATAAATAATTCTAACAATCCTCTGCTCGCATACAGCAGATGAAAAAACAGTAAGAGTTATTGGGATTGTCGTTGAGTTTTTCACTGCTGATAAACTCGTTTTTGAAATGCTCCATACTTGATGTTTCAATTGACTTTGATAGATCGATCACTCCCTTACTCTGAATAATTTTGAAGTTGTGCTTCTCCAAAAGTTTACACAAATCTTCATAGTAGTATTCTATCTTGTGTTCGGGATGGATGTAACTATTAGGAAGCTGTAACTTGGTAGCTCGTCTGTTAGGGGTATCTAGTGCCAGCTTACCACCTGGTTTTAATAACTTGTAGGCTTTTGAAAAGACTTTTTCAGCATCTTCAGGGGTGATGTGTTCTATTGATTCTCCAGACCAAATTAGGTCAAAAGTACCTTCCTGAAAACAGTCTAAGTCAGTCATACTTCCATAAACATATTCAATGTCACAGGTTTCGTATTTAACTTGTTTTGGCCATTCTGGCCCTGGAAACATCATTTTGTCGGGATGAAAATCTAAAATGTAGAGCTTTTGTGGCACATGAGGATAGCCAAAACTTAGCAAAGCACCTCTTGGATCGCTTGAGGAATAACCACCCAAGTCTAATATAACTTCAGCAGGTGGAAGGAGTTGTTTCACCATTTCCATTCTGGCATTGTGAAGCTTTTCATTAATTTGGTTTCCGCTTTCCTCACCTGAAATGCGTTGGTAAAATTCGCTTGACTTAATCATCGTTTGTACTACGCTTGCCCGACTAACACCAGCATTTAGCAAACCTAACCAACCTTCCAGCCCCTCAGGATCGGCTTCCCGTTCAAAGATTACCCAATAAGCCATCCATAGATAGCTTTTGTCGCTTTTGGCATGAGTGGATAAAGTTTTTTGAATGGCTGCTTCCAGATGCTTTGTTGCTTCGGGGTTCATCGTGGCTCCTTTGATATCTATAAATGTATTTTAAGGGATTTTTTTTTGAACGCGCACCCACCTGACAAATACAGGCTAGTGTGGAATCGCGACTCGCTTTAGTATATCTAACTTCAGGTTACAAAGGCAGAGCCATCAGGTCAAGGTGTATTCTGTCAAAATTAACTTTTTCGGCTAATCTTTGCCAGAAATCCATCACAAATAGCGGGTCAGTAGCTTCCGTAATTTTTCCTACTTCTTCAATGATAAATAACCGATAATTATACTGTGTCAGTTGTTTTAAATACCCTTCACCAACCGCATAGGGATGAAACTCAGTAAAAATAATAGGTCGGTGTTTATTTATAATCCGATCCATGCCGCGCAGCGCAATAGGTTCATGTCCTTCTATATCCATTTTAATTACATTAATTTGTTTTTCTGCTTGCAGCAATTCATCCAGTACCACTGATTGCACTAATTGATAATTTACAGATTCCTCTGATAACTCCACAACCCACCCATTAGATCCCGATGTCATTAGCCTTAAAATTTGTTGAGAATCTGAAACTGCAAAGGGATAAACGGTAATATTTTCAAACTGATTTTCAACGATACTTGCATATAGCAGTTGTCTATTGTATTGGTTTGGTTCAAAAGATATTACTTTACCCTCATTTTTAACAATGCTTGCTGCTAGGAGAGTGAAATAGCCTATGTTAGCTCCGAGATCGAGAAAAACATCGCCTGACTTTAAGTGTTTAACAATAGCATCAGTCACATGAGGTTCATAGCTTCTGGTACTAATAATTGTTTGACCAACTGCAGTGTCATTAGTCATTGCATAGATTTTAAAATTTTCCTGTTCGATTAATACTTGATTTTCTGTACTTGCAAAGCTCTGCGTGCCTGGTGGTAAGCGGTGTTGAAATTCATTAGACTCAATCATCTTTGCGATTAAAGTAGGTCGAGTCAATCCTTCTTTTAGCTGGTTTAAGAACATAGCTATTCCCTCTGGATCAGCTTCGCGCTCAAAGATTACCCAATAGGCCATCCATAGATAACTTTTGTCGTTTTTCGCATGAGTGGATAAAGTCTTTTGGATGGATTCTTCCAAGCGTTTAGTTGCTTCAGGGTTCATGGTAGTTCCTCTAATCTCGTTCATATTATTTTAAGGCAAGTAGGCTCTATTAGCCTGTATTAAATTACCAAATACAGGCTCAAGTGCACGGAAAATTAGAAAATCTTGGGTTCTAACTCTAAGGCGTGACGGTAACAAGCACTTGCTTCATCTATTTGCCCTTTTTTAGTCAAGACTTCCCCTAAATTATAGTGGAACCAAGAGAAATCAGGCTTTAGTTCTATGGCGCGGCGGTAAGCTGCGATCGCTCCTTCCACATCTCCTTGATGTCGCAGCATATCCCCTAAATTGTTGTGGATATACGGATCGTCAGGTTTTAAATCGATCGCGCGGCGGTAACAGTTCATCGCTTCCTCCCGCTGACCTTTTGCGCTCAAAGCATCGCCTAACAATTGGTAAGGTTTATACTCATGGGGTTGAACCTCAATAGCGCGGCGGTAACAAGCGATCGCCCGATCCGTATCATTCTTTTGCGCGAAAAGCAACCCCAACTGCAAGTGCGCCTCACCGCATTCGGGATTTACCTGCAATGCCATCTGATAAAAGACGATCGCCCCATCCGGCCAATTTTTCCGCACCAAAGCATCAGCCAATCCAACATAAAGGTCAGCATCATTCGGCGCAATCTCCAGGGCCTTGTGATACAACTGCACGTCATCAGGATTATCCTGAATCGCCCGCCTGTACAAACCCATAGCATCCTTCAAATCCCACTGCGATCGCATCCTCAAAGCATCAGCCAACTTTTGCGAAAGCCATGGCAAATCCGCTTGAATTTCCGCAGCGCGGCGGTAAGCGGCGATCGACTCATCCCACCGTTCCAGCTTTTCAAAAGCCGTCCCCATGTTGTAATAAGTCCACGGAAAATCAGGATTTAACTCGGCCGTGCGCCGATAAACATCGATCGCTTCCTCCCACCTTTCCATGGATAGCAGCACGTCGCCCAACTTGCTCGCGGACCAGAAGAAATTCGGATTGATTTCGTTAGCACGCCGGTACGCAACAACCGCCTCATCCCACCGTTCCAAATTCACTAGCGCTTCTGCTAAATTGTTGTGCGCCCAAAAATGATCGGGATTGAGTTCGATCGACCTTTCGTATGCCGAAATTGCCTCATCCCACCTTCCCAGTTTAATCAGCGCGTCTGCTAAATAATTGTGCGACCAACTGAAATCCGGATTTAACTCTGTTGCTTTCCGGTAAGACTCTACAGCTTCTTCCCACCGTTCCAACTTCAGCAGCACGTCTGCTAAATTGTTGTGAGACCAGCTAAAATCTGGATTTAATTCGATCGCCTTGCGGTAGGCATTTACAGCTTCTTCCCACCGTTCCAACTTAACCAGCGACTCAGCTAAATTGTTGTGCGACCAAGAGAGATCGGGATTATTTTTAATAGCATTGCTGTAAGCATCTACCGCCGCTTCCCACTGTTCTTGACTCTTAAGAATTTCGCCCAATTCGTGATAAGCGGAGCCCGCATTTGGGTTCAACTCAACCGCCCGCCGGTAACAGTCAATACCTTGATTTACTTTACCTTGCTCGATCAAAGTTTTGGCTAAATTCTCGTGTTCCTCAGCGGTGCCAGACTTTGGTTCTAGCGCAAATGCTCGATACCAAGCCTGGGCCGCCTCTTCCGACTTTCCTAACTGAGTTAACAGTTTCGCAAAATTGCGGAAAGCACCGGCAAAATCCGGCTTCAGGGCGATCGCCTTTTCGTAAGCCGAAACCGCTTGCTGCCACTGTTCCTGCTGCGCGCAAATGCTGCCGTAATTAGCGTAAGCTTCGGCAAAATTTGGGTTAATTTCTATTGCTTTGACATAGCAACTTTTAGCTTCATCAATTTTCCCGCCAGCTTGCAGGGCGTTGCCCAACATTTTGTAAAGCGGCGCTTCCGGCTTAATTTGCAGTGCCTTCTTGCAAGCTGCGATCGCCTGTTCCAATTTGCCCTGAGCAAAATAGCCTTCTGCCAGTATTTTGTATGCTTCTGGATCTTCTATATTAATTGTTGAATTAACTGGCTGCTGCACTGGCTGCTGCACTGGCTGCTGCACTGGCTGCTTGACTGCCGTTGCAGCAGGCTGCTGCTTAACTGCCGTTGCAGCAGGCTGCTGCTTAACTGCACCGTTTGTGGCAGTTGCACCTGCTAAAGTTTGCTGTCCCTCGCTGCCGTTTCTCGCATGAGCTGCGTTGAGTTCAATAGCTTTGCGATAATATGCTGTCGCTTCCTCTAACTTGCCTTGTTTTTTTAGCGCTTCGCCCAAATTTTGGTAAGCTGTCGCCACATTAGGATCTAATTTTATGGCGCGATTGTAACAGGCAATGGCTTCGGGTAATTTTTCCTGCCGAAAAAAAGCGTCGCCCATATTCAAGTGTTCGCCAGGCGGTACTTTTTCCGGTTCCAAACTAAATGCTTGATACCAGCAGTGCTGGGCTTCTTCCGGTTTGCCAATTTGTCCGAATACTTTTGCTAAATTCCGGTACACTCCCGCGAAATTCGGCTTAATCGCGAGGGCCTTTTGATAAAATCCGATCGCCTCCTGCCATTTTTGCTGCTGCGCGCCAAGGCTGCCCAGATTCGCGTATACTTCCGCAAAATTCGGTTCTATTTCAATCGCTTTTGCGTACCAGTGGCGCGCCTCTTCCATCCTGCCTTGAGCTTGTAGCGCGTTGCCCAAAGTCTTGTAAGCTGGTGCAAAATTGGGGTGAATCTTTAAGGCTTGCTCGCAGGAGGCGATGGCTTCTTCTAATTTTCCTTGGGATAAGTATATTTCTCCCTGTTGGTTAAATTGAACCGCTGTTGATTCTGTACTCACTGTTGATGGCATATGGGCGGCGGCTCCAGAGGCAGGAATTAAATAGGGTTGTCAAAACGTTTCACAATTATAGTGGAGTTTGACACTAACAGTACCGGACTTGTTCCCCCAATTCTTAATTTTTTTGACTGCCGGTGCTATCGAGAAACCAGGTTTCTCGGCTGATTTTTTTGATTTGACTGCTAAATATGTAAGAATCAGCCCGGTTTCTGGCCCATTTGCGCGCCAGTCCAGGCTTTTGTCGCTTCTGGTCGATCGCCCGTTTTGTAAAGAAAAGTAAACACTGCAGGTGCTGGCTTGTGCGATGCTTGCTTGTGGAGTGTGGGCAAGGGAACCCGCCTAAAAAAATGTTACAAACGGCGCCAAATGTGCGATCGAAGCCAAACGAAAATAGCCTTTTTAGCAAAAAACGATCGCCCTTTTGGGAGAAAGCGATCGCCCTTTTTTTTCAACCATTAGTTAACAACTATTAGCAATTACTAATCAAGCTGCTGTGTCTGCGTCTGCTTCTGCGTCTTCGGCTTCAGAACCTGCTTGAATTCCCAGCACGGTAACAACCACCTGATCTGGTTCGCCGAGAGCTACCACTCCCTCAGGCAAAACTAATTCGTGAATGTGCAGCGCATCCCCTAACTTTAAATTAGAAATATCTACTTCAATTGCTTCAGGAATGCTGTCAGGTTTGCACTTAACTGCTAGTTGCGTCAGCACGGTATCCAAGATGCCGCCTTCTAGCTTAACGCCGACAGCTTCGCCGACAAAATTCAGCGACAATTCAACTTCCAGGCTGTCTTGAGTCGCGACGGAGAAAAAGCTCAGGTGGTAAGGATAGCCCTTCCAAGGATGAACTTGAACTTCCCGCAGCAAGGTTTTTCCGCTCCAAGAGAGGTCGGGAATGCTGAGGTCAATTAGGGCATTGTTGACTACGTGCTTTTTGAGCAGGTGTTCAACTGTTTTGGCTTTAATGGTAAGGGAAATGGATTCCGATCCTTTGTGGCCGTAGAGGACGGCGGGAATCAATCCAGAGCGGCGGAGGGCGTTAGCTTTGCTGCCTTCTGCCCGCTTTTGACATTCTACTGCGAGTTCCATGTTCTGACTTTCTGCTGATTGTTTTCACATTTTATCAGAATTGTGATATTGTGATCGCGCTTAATTAAATTCGCTGGAGGTATTGATAATTTTCATTTTCCACGCACTTCAGCAGTTCGAGCATTTTTCTCAGACGGTACGTTCCTGATTGATACTCTTCTTTTGAAGGGCTATCTCCTAGTTGAGTGATGACAGCATCGCTTTCGCGGACAACCTCATCGCGAAAAAATTCTTTTAACTTCTTGCTATTACCTTTACTTAACTGCACTACAGATAACATATCCTCTTCCCCATCTATCTGTATTTTTCTTTTTACTGATTTGCCGATTTTGGAAAACTCTGACTTTGCCAACCACAAGTAAAAATCTTCCGTCAGTTCTACACTGTTGGTTAAACTACCATCCTTGGAAATAAAGCCGATGTCTAACATTATCCTTCCTCCTTAGCTTCAGATTCCCTAAATTCACTTTCTGGGACATTCTCAGCCCAAGCTATCCCTGCTTCGTCAAACCGCTTTTTTGCATCAGGAGAAATGGTTCCTGTAGTAATAACTGCAACAACAGTTTGTTTGTCGATAATTTTCTGAGCTTCACCTGGATAGATATTCTCTTTTGTCTTGATTTCAATGTGTGGCATGGGACTCTCTAACTATTATATTTATTTTGAATCTGCCGAATTATGTCTTTTACTCGTGAAGCGTCTTCAGGCTTAATTATCAAAATATCACCTTTTCGACTGTTTCCTTTTGTTCTTTCGCAGGGAATACCTTCTTTAGCCATTTGTTCGATTACCCACTTAATCATATCTCTATGGACTTCGTAATGATAAATCATTTTATCTTCATCAGTTTCAAAGTCTTTCTTAGGCATCTAATAACTCCTTGTATGTTTTATCTAAGTGTTGGCGGGTCGAAAATCCCTGTTCAAAAAGCTCCACAAGCCTTTCTGATATAGAGATATCTCCAGCGCCGCATATTACATCTATTAGTAACACTTTATACAAAGCTTTGATATCGCCTGCCGTAAAGGCGCGGCTCTGGTAGATGCCGTACAACTTTTGCAAATCTTCTTGTTTAGTATTATGTTTAATTGGCTGATTCAAATAGTCAAGATAGGATTTGAATTCATCCCGCGATAAACTGGGATCGACAGTTTGTTTTAAAGAAAATCTACGCACTACTGCTGTATCCACTAGATTAGGCACATTAGTAATGCCAAATACTAAAAAACGCTGACTTATTGACGGTTGAAGATTGTCAAGTTGTAGCATTAAAGTTGTCATAGCTCTGCGAACAGCATCGTGTTCCTGTGCGCGACTGCGACTCATGCAAAAAGCATCTAGTTCATCCAATAATAGAAACACTGATGAACCATCTGAAGAAATTTTACGCAAATCTTGAAATATTTGCTCTAGATTTCGTGAAGACTGCCCTAAAGCGGGGTCGAGCATTCTCCCAACGTCAACAGTATAGAAGTTGATTTCATTAGTAACTTCTTGCTTGATTTGGTCGAAAAGTAAGTAACAGAGTGTAGTTTTACCAGTATTAGGCGGCCCGTAGAGCAGAACAGACGGTACGAGATTGTAAATGCTAAACTGGTTGAGCAGAGAGTCATCAGCCGTTAGCATCGTCTTGCAGAAACGAAACAAATATTTCTGCAATTCATCTAATCCGAACAACTTTTGGTGGGCAATAATGCGTTTGATATCGCCGTGGGTCAGTTGTACTAATCCGCTGTCGCCTTTAACTAAATTGGTCATGCCGACACCGCCAAAAGTTTCAAACTGTACTGATTAAGCTTTCCGAGCATTACATTTTAGCTTAAAGTCTCATGATTGTGCTACTACAGGTCTACTGTCAGCCGACAATAACCCCCGCTTCGGGCCGTGAATCGGGTCTTCTACAATAATAGTTTGGTCGCGGCTCGCACCGAGAGAAACAATTGCGATCGGCACTGCCATCAAATCTGCCAAAAACTTTAGATAATCCAATGCTTGCGGCGGTAAATCTTCCAAATTGCGGCAGTCTTCCGTTGACTGTTTCCAACCGGGAAGGGTTTCGTAAATAGGTTTGCACCGAGCAAATATCCGGGAACTTTTCGGGAAATCCACACAGCGTTCGCCGTCTATTTCGTAAGCAACGCAAACTTTTATTTCTTCTAATTCATCCAAAACATCTAGTTTGGTAATTGCCAGACAGTCAAGGCCGTTGATGCGGACTGCGTAGCGGCCGATTACTGCGTCGAACCAACCGCAGCGGCGTTTCCTGCCCGTTGTCGTGCCGAATTCGGCACCTCTCTCGCCCAAAATTGCGCCAACTCCATCTACCATTTCGGTAGGGAAGGGGCCTTCCCCGACGCGGGTTGTATAAGCTTTTGCTACGCCAATTACGCGATCGATCGCTGTTGGGCCGACTCCGGTTCCCACACAAGCCCCACCAGCGATGGGATTGCTCGAAGTAACGTAAGGATAAGTACCGTGGTCTAAGTCTAATAATGTGCCTTGGGCGCCTTCAAACAGAATATTTTTCCGCTTGTGAATTCCCTCATAAATCTTCAGCGAACTATCTACTACGTGCGGCCGCAAACGTTCCGCATACACGCGATATTCATCAATTACATCTTGCGGATTGAGAGGCGGCAAATTGTAGAGTTTTTCCAGAATGACATTTTTACAATTAATCGTCCATTCCAGTTGTTCTTGCAACCCTTCCAAGTCCATTAAATCGAGCATCCGAATGCCGGTACGTTCCGACTTATCGGCATAAGTAGGGCCGATGCCGCGTCCCGTCGTCCCGATTTTATAATTTCCCCGCTGCTCTTCCGATGCTACATCAATTAATCGGTGATAGGGCATCGTCACGTGAGCAGTCTGCGAAATCATCAGCGAGGCCGTCGAAATATTCAGTGCCTCTAACTGATCTAATTCTTCTATTAAAACTTTAGGGTCGATGACCGTGCCGCAGCCGATGATACACTCTTTATCAGGGTAGAGAATCCCGGACGGAATTAAGTGCAGCTTGAAAGTCTGACCGTTGACTACCACGGTGTGACCCGCGTTGACGCCCCCTTGGTAGCGGACAACGATATCTGCGGATTTGCTGAGCAAATCGGTAATTTTGCCTTTTCCTTCATCGCCCCACTGGGCGCCGATTACAACTACGTTAGCCAAGGGTTTCTCGCGTTCTGTTCAGGTTGACACAATCTCCGATTATGTACGAATGCGTCCCGGATGTCAAATAAATTTTTGTTACAATTGAAAGACTTGAGCCTGTATTGCACTCATCAACCCACTTCCAGGACTATCGGGGGACTTGGGAAGGGAGAGCCGAGAGGGGGAGAATGGGAGAGGGGAGAATGAGAGAGGATTGGATGAATTTTTATGGGAATCCAATGTGCAGCTTAAAGGTGGAACAGTTTACCTGCTTGAGGTTGTTGGCTAGTATGTGGGAAAACCCGGTTTCTGGCCACTGATGCGTATAGGACTAAATTACAAATTCTTCAATCCTTGAATTCTTCAATCCTTCAATTCTTTCAATCTAAAATCTAAAATCTAAAATCTAAAATCCCATGACTTTACACGCTGAGTTGCACCGCCATCTGGGTGGTTCTGTCGTTCCTAGGGTGCTGTGGCGGTATTTCGATCGCCACAATGCTGAGATGGTTAATCGATTTCCGAAATACTCGGAGTTTGAGGAGTTTTACACTCGTCCGCGCAATACTCTCAATGAGTATTTGGAACTGCACACGCTGGTAGAAAGCGTTCAAACTGTTGAGACTTTGCCTTATTTCATCTATCGGTTGATGCGGGGCGCTTACGTGTTTGAAAATTTGGCTTATTTGGAGTTGCGCTATACGCCTTATTTGCGGACTCCAGAACATTTGGAACAGTCAGAACGCATTGATTTGATGGCAGAAATTGTACAGGTTGTGGGCAAGGCAAGTCAAATTAGCGATTGTCCGATTGTTACTAGCCAAATTTTGTGTATGCACTCGCGTTTACCCTATGAGGTGAATCGGGCGATCGTAGATTTGGCGGCCGGGATGGGGGAATATGTTTGTGCGATCGATATAGCTGGCGGCGATGATTGTATAGGCGAGCGTTTGGAGGAGTTTGTCGGATTGTACCAGTACGCGAGGTCGATCGGCATCAAAACTACCGGTCACCTGTACGAAACTACCTCAGGCTGTTATCCCGAACTTCTGCCTTATCTGATGCGTATCGGTCACGGGATTCAAATTCCGTTAAAATATCCCGAATTGCTGCCAGAAGTCGCGCGCAGGGGTCAATGCTTGGAAGTTTGCCCGACTACCTATCTCAAAACGGGGACCTTGCAGGATATGCGCGAATTGAAGGTTGTGTTCGATCGATGTTTTGAAGCTGGCGTCGATATTGCCATTTGTACCGACAACGCGGGATTGCACAACGTGCGGCTGCCTTTCGAGTACGAGAATTTGTTAACTTTGGATATCATTGATTTTCGGCAGTTGCAAGCGTGTCAAGATGCGGCTTTCCGCCATGCTTTCGCGTGGCCCTACGACGAGAGGCCTGTGAAAATGCTGACCGGTTTGTTGCAGCATGAGTCGGTGGAGGCGATCGTTAATTAAAGAATATCTATTTAATGAACCGCGAAGGAGCGAAGGAAGAGAAAGAAGAAGATAGGTAGATGTCTTCAAGCAAAGACTCTACTTGGAAATAAGAAAAAGCTCTTTCTTCTCTTTCTTCGCGCTCTTTGCGTCTTCGCGGTTCGTTTAAAAGAGATATTTGTAAACTTATAATAAGTGTCCGGCACTCTCCAATCGGTAGCAAGTTATAGTTTGAAAGCAGAATCATCAATATAAAAAGATAAAAAAACGATGACAAATATGGACGCTTACTGGATGCCATTCACCGCCAACCGACAGTTTAAAGCGAATCCGCGAATATTGGTTTCGGCAAAAGATATGCACTTTACAACAGATGATAACCGCTCCATTTTAGATGGTACTGCGGGGCTGTGGTGCGTGAATGCAGGACACGCCCGCGAGACAATTGCCGAAGCAGTTAAACAGCAGGTTTTGCGTTTGGATTACTCTCCGGCTTTTCAGATGGGACATCCGGGTGCTTTTGAATTGGCGGAACGTTTGGTGAAGATGATTCCGGGCAATTTCGATCGCGTTTTCTTTACTAATTCGGGTTCGGAATCGGTAGAAACTGCTTTAAAAATTGCCATTGCTTATCACCGGGTGAAAGGTGAAGGAACTCGCCAAAGATTGATCGGCAGGGAACGCGGCTATCACGGCGTTGGTTTTGGGGGAATTTCTGTCGGCGGTATCGGTACAAACCGCAAGTTTTTTGGCAGTTTGCTCACGGGAGTCGATCATTTGCCTCACACTCACAGTCTCGAACACAATGCTTTCAGCCGCAAACAACCGGAATGGGGAGCGCATTTGGCGGATGAATTGGAGCGGATTGTCGCTTTGCACGATGCGTCTAATATTGCAGCGGTAATTGTGGAACCGGTGGCTGGTTCAACGGGGGTTTTGATTCCGCCGAAAGGTTATTTAGAGCGGCTGCGGGCGATTTGCGACAAATACGGAATTCTGCTGATTTTTGATGAGGTGATTACCGGATTCGGGCGACTCGGCTCTAGTTTTGCAACGGAATATTTTGGAGTGGTTCCCGATATTGTGACGGCGGCGAAAGGGATAACTAACGGTACGGTGCCGATGGGGGCGGTGTTTGTGAAAGAAGGTATTTATGATGCTTTTATGAATGCTCCTGAAAATGCGATCGAGCTGTTTCACGGTTATACTTATTCTGGTCATCCTGTGGCTTGTGCTGCTGCTTTGGCGACGCTGGATATTTATGAGGAAGAAAGGCTGTTTGAACGGGCTGATAAGTTGGCCGATTATTGGGAGAATGCGGTACATTCTTTGAAGGGTGTCCGGCACGTAATTGATGTTCGGAATCTGGGACTGGTAGCGGGTATTGAGTTGGAATCTATCGCGGGAAAGCCTGGGAAACGGGCTTTTGATTGTTTTATTCTGTGCTATGAAAAAGGGTTGCTAATTCGGACGACGGGTGATATTATTGCTTTGTCGCCGCCGCTGATTATTGAGAAGGAACATATCGATCGCATTGTGGAAATTTTGACAGGGGTTTTGCAGGAGATGGAGTAGGGTTAAAATGAGATGTTGCACCATTCTCGCTTAACAGGCAAGATGCCTGTTCCACATTAACAGGCAAGATGGCCTGTTCCACAAACAGTAAATTTATTGTGGGGTGGTTCTCCTGCCCGCCCATAAAAGAGCTATGGATAATGGTGCAAGATATTAGAGTAAATGAACCGCTTTCGTCGCGAAGGACGCGAAGGAGGAGAAAGAAGAAGAGGCAGTTGTTCCTTCGTGTTCTCCGCGGTTCGTTCAAAAAAATAAAAAGCGCTATAATAATTAACAACTAATGACGAATGACTAATAACTATGGTACAATTAACTGCAAAAATCTCTGCTAACGAGTTAGCAAATTTGGCTGTAGATTTGATTCGGAAAACAGGATGCGAGTACGGTGATGTGCGTTTTTGCAGTTACCGAAGGCAGAATCTTTACGCGCGCGATCGCTCTTTAAGTCAACTGTCAGATAATGTAAGTTCGGGTTTTGGCGTGCGGGTGCTTCTCGACGGCGCTTGGGGGTTTGCCGCCAGTCACAGCAAAACGCCGGCAGAGGTTGCAAGAATAGTCGCTTTGGCTGTAGAAATCGCTAAAGGCAGCCGCTTGACTCAAAAGGAACCGGTGCGGTTAGTGCCTGTCGAAAAATATGTCGATACCTACATTACTCCGATCGCCCTTGACCCTTTTTCTGTACCCGTTACTGACAAAGCCGAACTCCTGCTAACTATCAACGAGCGGCTGCTAGCACACGGCGCACAAGGCATCAAAAAAGCTTCTTCTTTTTTGCAGTCAACCCGCGAAGACAAGGTTTTTGCTTCTACAGAAGGCTCGCTAATCGAACAAACAATCTACCGCACCTATCCGGGTTTTAGCTGTACGGCAATTGCGGGCGGTGATGCCCAAAGTCGCAGTTACGAACGCCCGCCGATGAATATCGGTTACGAACATATTAATCCCGATGATTTGTTGAGTCAAGTCGAAAGAGTTGCCGCCGAAGCTATTGAAAAAGTCAGCGCTCCCACAGTCCCGGCTGGTATTTGCAAATCCCTGATTCTTAAGCCGACAAATTTATATTTGACAATCCACGAATCTGTAGGACATCCAACAGAATTAGACCGGGTTTACGGCTACGAATCTAATTTTGCTGGCACGAGCTTTGCTACTACTGATAAGTTAAATAAACTGCAATACGCTGCACCTTGGGTGAATTTTAAGTGCGATCGCACTCAACCAGGCGGCCGCGGTACCATGGGTTACGATGATGAGGGCGTAAAATCACAAGATTGGTACGTTGTCAAGGATGGGATTTTAGTTGATTATCTCACTGACAGAGAGACGGCTTATCGCCTAGGACGTGCCAGCAGCAACGGTTCTGCTTGCGCTGACAGTTGGTCGAGCGTGCCGATGGTGAGAATTCCCAATTTGGGATTGGAGCCGGGCCCGGATGGCGGCAGCCATACTGCTACTTTGGCACAGATGATTGCTGATACCGAAGACGGGATTTTAATCGACGGTATCGGTAGTTATTCGATCGACCAGCAGCGGCGCAATTTTCAATTCGGCGGCGATGCTTTTTGGAAGGTGGAAAAAGGTAAAGTTGTCGGTATGTTGAAGGATGTAACTTATCAGGCGATGACTACTGATTTCTGGAATCAAATAGATGCGATCGGGCCGGCTTCGGAGCTGGTTCAGTGCGGTACGAATATGTGCGGAAAGGGCGAGCCGATGCAGGTTGCTCAGATGACTCACGCTTGTGTGCCGGTGCGAGTGAGGGATATTCAAATTGGGTAATAGGGCATGGGGCCTCGGTTCTTAGTTATTAGTTAATTGCTAACAATGCCCAATTTGCAATGCCCAATTCGCAATGCCCAATTCGCAATGCCCAATTCGCAATGCCCAATTCGCAATGCCTAATTACCAATCATGATTGTAACAACATCGCCCGCACTTTTAAGTGAAGACCAAGCCTTATCTGTAGTAGAAAAAGCAGTCAAACTATCCAAAGCAGAGGAAGTATTTGT
Source organism: Microcoleus sp. AR_TQ3_B6 (assembly GCF_036702785.1). NCBI lineage: Bacteria > Bacillati > Cyanobacteriota > Cyanophyceae > Oscillatoriales > Microcoleaceae > Microcoleus > Microcoleus sp. AR_TQ3_B6. Next base: position 42,143 of record NZ_JAUBVJ010000059.1, read on the forward strand.
CAGTCTCTCTACTGGCGAAGAATCTCTTTCGAGATTCTCGGAAAATCAAATCAGTCAAAATATCAGCAAAACTGTATTTAGCCTGAGCATTACTAGCTATTTCGGCAAGAAAAGCGCCTCTGCTGCTGTTACAGAATTTGATGAAGATGCGATCGCCTCTGCCGTCAAGCGATCGGAAGAATTGGCCAGAATTGCGCCTGCAGACCCCGAATGGATGCCGCTGCTGCCGCCTCAAACCTACGATTTGCGATCGCCCGCCTTCGACTCCGCAACGGCAACTGTATCGCCTCTAGCCCGGGCCAAAATGGTGCAGCAAGCTTGCGCCATTACCGGACAGGGGGGGGCTCACGGTTCGGGCACTTTGAGCGCTGAGGCGTCGCTGACTGCCATCGCCTCGTCAACCGGACTCCGCGCCTGCAACCAGTCTACAAACGCGGATTTCAGCTTGACTGCTCGCGTTGAAGACGGTTCTAGCTGGGCGAGGAGCACTGCTTGGAGTATCAACGAATTGCCCATCGCCCAATTAGCAGAACAAGTGCTCGATCGGGCGAACTCCTCCCGCAACCCGCGCCCGATCACTCCCGGCGTTTATCCGGTAATCCTTGACGGCGCTGCTTTTGCGGCCTTGCTACCGTGGGTGATTTGGGGGCTGGATGCGAGGGCGGCGGATGAGGGGCGATCGTTTATGTCGATCGCCGGTGCAGATGGAAAACCAGCGGGAAACCGCGCGGGGGAACAACTTTTTAGCCCAAGAGTGCAAGTGCAGCGCGATCCGGCTCATCCTTTGCTGCGATCGAATACTTTTTTCGGCGACGGATTGAGCAATAACTATTTGGAAATCATCAAAGACGGCGTCCCTCAAAGTTTGTCTTATTCCCGCTACTGGGCCGCACAAAAAGGCAAAGAGGCAAAAGGTGCTTATTCCCCGATCGTGATGACAGGTTCCGACCAAAGTTTAACAGATTTAATTGCTCAAACCGAGCGAGGAATTTTTGTCAGTCGAGCTTGGTACGTGCGCTACGTTAATCCGAAAACATTGGAAGTAACGGGGATGACTCGCGACGGTACTTTTTGGATTGAGGATGGCAAAATTGCTTACCCGATTAAAAACCTGCGTTTCAATCAAGTTTTACCTGATATGTTGCGCGATGTGGATGCAGTTAGTGCGGTGAGGCGTTACGGCGGTAGTGTCGTGCCCGGAGTGCGCGTGAAAGCTTTTAATTTCACGAGTATTACTGACAGTTTGTGACTTGCAAGGGTGAGGTGCGCCCAAACTCACCCCCAGGAGTCGGAATTCTTCATCTCTCTCTTCTCTTAATCTGCGTAAATCCGCGTCCATCCATTGTCATCTGCGGTTAATACATTCTCTTTTTTAAACCGCAGATGAGGGCAGATAAACACAGATTAACGCAGATAAATTCTATCAATTCTGGTTGCACCGTCCGTGATAGTTGACCAAAAATTTCTTGATGGTACCCGCCACGTGATTTATCCGTGGAATCAATCCAAAATCTCAAATCGAAAATCCTCAAGCCCCCGCATTTATCCGTGGGGTCAATCTAAAATCTAAAATCTAAAATCTAAAATCGATTGACTGTTGACTCGATTTTACAATTCCGATGGTACCGGATTTGATATAATTTAGGGCGCTCGAGAAAAACCAATTCCCAATTTCCAATTATCAATGAATCAATATTTTGCTACAGTTGCGCGCGGTTTAGAAACAATTGCCGCCCAAGAATTAGAACGTTTAGGGGCGCAGGATGTCAAGCCAGATTTTACTGGGGTTTACTTTGCGGGCGATCGCGCTTTATTGTACCGCGTCAATCTGTGGTCGAGAACTATTTTTCGAGTCCTAATGCCGATCGCCGAATTCCGGTGTTACAACTCGGATATGCTCTACCGCGAAGTGCAGAAAATCCCTTGGGACGAATACTTATATCCTGACAATACTTTAGCAGTAAACTGCACCGGCGGCAACGATAAGTTGAACCACACTCACTATACAGCTTTGCAGGTCAAAAATGCGATCGCCGACCAACAGCGCCTTCAATTTAACAAGCGTTCTAATGTCGATGTAGAGCATCCCGATTTGCTAATTAACATTCACATTCATCAAGATAGAGCTATTTTAAGCTTAGACAGTTCTGGCGGCAGTTTGCACCGCCGGGGATATCGACCGGCGATGGGGCTTGCTCCCCTCAAAGAAACCCTCGCTGCGGCTTTGTTGGAGATGGCAGAATGGACGCCTGATTTGCCGTTTTTAGACCCGATGTGCGGTTCTGGAACTTTGCCTTTGGAAGCGAGTTTAAAAGCTTTGAATATTGCACCGGGATTGTTTCGAGAAAAGTTTGGATTTATGACTTGGCGGGATTTTGACGAACCTTTGTGGGATAAATTGTGGGCCGAAGCTGAAAACAGCGAATTGCCGGAACTTAAAGAGGTGATTGCAGGGTGCGATCGCGATTCCGATATGTTAACTCAAGCTCGCACGAACGCGCAGCAAGCTGGTATTTCCGGTAAGATTCAGTTTGCTCAAACCGAGTTATCTCAGTTGGAAGCCCCCGCAGACAGAGGCGTTCTGATTTGCAATCCTCCCTACGGAGAAAGGCTGGGAGATGCTAGCGAATTGGGAGATTTGTACAAGATGTTGGGGGATATTTTCAAGCATCGTTTTAAAGGTTGGAATGCCTTTATTTTGACTGGAAATAAGGAGTTGGGTAAAAAGGTTGGACTCAGGACATCGCGGCGAATTCCTGTTTATAATGGATCGATTCCGTGTACTTTGCTCAAATATGAACTGTATTAAATTATTATACAACATATTTCACGACACTTGGCAATAGCCAATATTAATTGGAAGAGGTTAGGCTGAATGAGAATCTTTGAAGTTGACGACCACAAGCTCATTTTAGGAGATGTCTTAGAAGTGCTTGGCAGTAAAATCCCAGACAACTCAATCGATTTAATTTTTGCCGATCCACCCTATAATATTGGCAAAAATTTTAATGGTTTTAAAGACAAGTGGGAATTTGAAAACGATTATTTAGAATGGAGTTATAGTTGGTTAAACTTATGTGTTAAAAAGCTCAAGCATAACGGCAGTTTGTATCTAATGGCGTCAACTAAAAGTATGCCCTACTTTGATTTATATTTGCGCGATCGTTTAACAATTCTTTCTCGAATAGTGTGGTATTATGACAGTTCGGGCGTACAAGCAAAAAAATATTACGGTTCTCTGTACGAACCAATTTTATATTGCGTCAAGGACAAACGAAATTATACATTCAATTCCTCCGATATTCTGGTAGAGGCAAAAACCGGATCTGTTAGAAAACTAATTGACTACCGCAAGGCTACACCATCAGTATATAATTCTAAAAAAGTTCCAGGTAATGTGTGGGAGTTTCCGAGAGTGAGATATCGTATGCCTGAGTATGAGGAACATCCTACCCAAAAACCAATATCATTGTTAGAAAGAATTATCAAAGCCAGTAGTAATGAGGGCGATGTTGTACTAGATATATTTTCGGGAACTTTTACAACATCATTTGTTGCCAAGCAGCTTAACAGAAAGTCAATCGGCATAGAATTACAAGAAAAGTATCTACAAATAGGATTGCGGAGGTTGCAAATTACCCCGGATGAGAGTGAAGAGGTTCTCATGTCTGAAGTCAACTCCGGTGAAGTTTCGCCACACCAGCTAACACTAAACTTACAAGTCTAATAAAAATGGAACATGAATTTACAAAAATAATTAATGTCCTTTTAGAGGCTAAGTTTGGCGACGTGGGGGATAAAATATTGCGTGAAAGCCAGCTAATTTTATATTTGAATATCAAGACTAAATCTTAAAATAAAGGCTCAAAATTAAGAGGAAGTTTTGCCAAGTTATACGCAATATATGTTTGATGGGTTTAACGAAAATTTATTAAAAGTCAAAATCAATGAGAATGAATACAATATAGCAGAAACAGTAATTCACATAATTAATGCTTACGTTGAAGCTAAGAGAGATAGCTTGGAAAAGTTTATTCAAATTTGTAAAGATGCTCAAACATTGACAGAGGTTCAGTCAGAGAATTTATAAAACAAATGGTAGCGCCGAATGTAGATGCTCGAATTTTCGAGATAGTCAGCTACAGTATATTAAAATACTACTACAATGACCGAGTTATTTATTGGGGTTGTGCACTAGACACACTCCAGCAAGAAAATTTAAAGCTGTTTAAAACAGGTAGGACAAATGCTAATGATGGGGGAATTGACTTTGTAATGAAACCCCTAGGACGTTTTTTTCAGGTGACTGAAACTGTAGATGTAAATAAACCTTTCCTAGACATTGATAAAATTGAAAGGTATCCGATAACATTTGTAGTTAAATCTTTAGATTCAGATAGTGAAATTAAATCAAAGATTGAAGCACAAGCTCGAAAGCTGTATTCAATAAATGCTATAATATCTCAGTACATGGAATGTATAGAAGAAATAATTAATGTTCCTATTCTGATAGAAAGATTTGAACAAGCTGTTGCCAAAGGGTACTTAAGCGATATATTGAGCGAGATTATTAAGCAGAGCCGATTATAATTTAATTATGAAGATCGGGAAGAAAGTCAGGAAATTGAATTATTAGACGTTGCTCTAGAGGATGAATGATTCAGTCATAAAGTCCGCCTGCTTTAGACAATTATTGTTTCCTTACCTTTAACATCTACACCGGCAACAAAGAAACGTGAGCGGAAACAATCTTCCAACCTTCAGGAAACTTGCGCCACATCTGACTCTGCCGCCCCAGCCGCACTACTCCATCGCAAGCACGGCGGAATTCCAGCGTCACAGCCGCCGTGTCTGCATCGAAAGTCACGACTTTGAGGTTGAACATTTCTCGATCGACATTTGCAGGCGATCGCCCTTTGCGAAAAGCCCTCACCTCCTCGCTCCCGTACAGGTTCTCCGTCACCCCAAACCGCACGACTTCCGGCGCATCCCAGAACAAATTATCGAGAGTTTCAATATCGTTCGTACAAAGAGCTTTTTCGTATTTTAAATATAGTTCCGTTAACTCAGTCACCACAGCCGAATCATTGATAACAGTCATTCGATTTTAGATTTTAGATTTTAGATTTTAGATTGACACCACGGATAAATCCGGGGGCTTGAGGATGCAAGGATTTTGGATTTGGGATTGATTCCACGCATAAATCCGGGGGCTTGTACCATCAATAAATTATAGCTCATAAATTGTAGATTTTAAAACTCTTAACTTTCACAAGTTTTGTTGGCAATAAGGACTTTATTCCTTATTGCCAACAAAACTAATTACTAGAAATTAATGCTCAATTTTGAGCGAAATAATCTTGTCACCTTGGCGGATAGCATTGACGACAGACATATCCTCAGTTTTGCCAAAAGTTGTGTGAACTCCATCTAGATGAGACTGCGGAGAATGGCAAATAAAGAATTGGCTGCCACCCGTATCGCGGCCTGCGTGAGCCATCGATAAAGTTCCTGCCAAATGTTTGTTGGAGTTGATTTCGCACTTGATTTTGTAGCCGGGGCCGCCCGTTCCATTGCCTTTTGGACAGCCACCTTGAATCATAAAGTTAGGAATGACTCGGTGAAAGGTTAATCCATCGTAAAAACCTTTTTCCGCCAATTCAACAAAATTTTTCACTGTGTTAGGCGCATCCGCATCGAACAATTCCAAATTGATTGTGCCTTTCTCGGTTTCCATAATAGCGCGGGTCATGATTTTTCCTTGCTTCCTAAAATGACTGTGTTGCCTGGGTGTTAATTGCGGACTTCGCTTTTATAGCGACAGGTTTCAAACTGTCGTTATATTGTGACTTTCAGAAGTGTAGCATATTCCGGCAACTCTCATAGGACTTGTGTGTGTTTTCTGAGGAAACCCGGTTTCTTGTGAGATTTCTGGTTAGCAAAGCCAATATTTTCGGAGACACCGGGTTTGTTACCCTCTGTCATATTTTAATTGTTGGTCGCTTGCGGGTGTTCTGGTTCTTCCTGAATATCGCTCATATTAAAAATGAAAGGAACCCGACTCGAACCTGCGCCCATAACCAGCACTTTTGGCATCTGAGCGCCGCCGCTTCTCCAAGCTTCGATCGCCTCTTTTTGCAGCACTAAATTGCCGCCTTGAGCCTTCAAAGTTTCAGCCAAAAGTCTTTGAGCTTCCGCTCTACCTTGAGCGCGGTTAATGTCAGCTTGAGCCTGCTGTTCTGCTTCCTGAGCTACATAAACAGCCCTTTGCGCCCGCTGTTCAGCAACCTGTTTCTCCTCAACCGCTTTCGCAAAATCTGTGGAGAATCGAATGTTAACAACGCTCGTATCGAGTACGATTACATCATACTTGGATAGCCTTTCCTTCAGCGCAGTATCAAAGTCTTGCTTCAGTTCTCTTCTTTGAGTAATAGATTGTTCGGCGGTTCTCAGTGCAGCCGCTGTTTTAAATGCTTCTTGCGTCTGAGGAGCAATAATTTTTGAGACTATATTCTCCAAAGTTCCTTGAGTCCTTCGGATCTCAACTATTTTCTCAGGATCGAGGCGAAAGTTGATCGCAAAACTAGCATTTAAATCCTGAAGGTCTTTAGTAGCACTCTGGGCGGGAACTTCAAATTTTTGCACTGTTACATCGTACACATCTACCTTGGATATTAGCGGGGGTCTGAAGTGAAACCCTTCTAACAATGCTCCATCTGTGGCTTTTCCTAAAATGCTGACTACCCCTGCTTCACCTGGATTGATGACGACAAAAGAGTTTAAGCCGAGGAGTAGCGCGCTTAGTAATAGAATCCCAGCGATTGCTGATGATATGCTCTGGAAACTTTGATTTTTCAACTTACACGCTCCTTTGTGCTCATTCCATTATAATGGTTAAATAGATTTGGTCGCCTCTAAAGTCTAAAATTTAAAATGGATGGGGTCGCCTCTCAAATTTAAAATTTAAAATCAATTAGCTGATGCTCAATATTGTTAAATATCCTAGAACTTATCACATCGAAGGTTCGCGTTTCCAACCGGGTGATGAAGACCTCGACAGCGTGCCATTTAGCGCCCTGATCGATCGCCCTCTAATTATAGAAGAAAAGGTAGACGGCGCTAATACAGGCATCAGCTTCGCACCCGATGGACAAATGCTGCTGCAAAGTCGCGGCCACTATCTCACCGGCGGGCCGAGGGAAAAACATTTTAACTTATTCAAACAGTGGGCTTTCAGTCTCAGCCCAGCCTTGGGAGAAGTGCTGGGAAATCGCTACATTCTTTACGGCGAATGGCTTTATGCCAAACACACTGTTTTTTATGATTTTTTGCCGCACTATTTTATGGAATACGACGTGCTGGACTTAGAAACGAGTCAATTTCTGAGTACAGAATCCCGCCAGAAGTTGTTAAGCGGACTGCCGTTAGTGTCAGTGCCCGTGCTGTTTTCGGGAGTGCTGAATTCGCCCAAGCAAATGATGCAGTTTATGGAAAAATCTAATTTTATTCAACCTGGACATTTGGATCGGTTGCGTTTGTACTGTCGGGAATTGGGATTGGATGAAGAACGAGGTGTGAAAGAGACTGACAAGAGCGATCGCATGGAGGGTTTGTACATTAAAGTCGAAGAAGATGGCATAGTAAAGGCGCGTTACAAATACGTGCGCGCCAGTTTTTTGACTGCTATTAAAAATGCCGAAGGACATTGGCTCAATCGCCCAATTATACCGAATCTTCTGCGTCCTGGTGCCGATTTATTTGATTTTAGTTTGTAAACTGATATCTTGCACCCTTGTCAAGAACGGGCAAGATGCCCGTTCCACAAAGAATGAGTTTTCTTGTGTAACAGGCATCTTGCCTGTTCCTAAACAAGTAATTGAGAATGGTGCAAGATGTGAGTCAAGTAAGAAATGGCGACCATTGGCGTCAACTTTCCACGATATTTCCCGAATTCCAGCAGCGGTTTAAACCCCTGCCTCAAAGCTAAAGTCCTTTTCCATAGGACTGATGAGTTGTTAAGTCAGATCCAACAAGTAAAGTTATGAATACACTGTTAGCCCCGCCTTGGACTTTTCCCTTTTGTCCCCAACCGCCCGATTGGTTTCTGGATTGGGACAGCATTCAAAATCATTTCGATTGGATTCAAAACTTAAAAGGATGTCAGCAAGACCCGATTTATCACGCCGAAGGAGACGTTTTAATTCATACTAGAATGGTCTGCGAAGCATTAATATCTTCCCCAAATTGGCGTCAATTACCCGTCCAAGAACGATCGATACTTTTTGCCGCCGCTTTGCTGCACGATGTCGCCAAACCAGCCTTTACCAAAATAGAAGCCGACGGCAGGATTAGCTCAAAAGGTCACGCCCGCCAAGGTGCGAGAATGGTCCGACAAATTTTATCTCAATTCGAGCCGCCCGTGCAGTTTGACATTCGCGAAACAGTTGTGGCGATCGTCCAATTCGGCAGTTTACCCATCTGGCTGATCGACAAACCCAACCCGCAGCAGTCTGTAATTAAAGTCAGTCAAGTTGTCCGCTGCGATTTCCTCGCGCTTTTAGCCGAAGCAGACGTGCGCGGCCGACTGTGTAGCGACAGACAAGAACTGCTCGATAAAATAGAACTATTTCGGGAGTTTTGTCAAGAAAATAATTGTTTTGATTCTCCCCGAAAATTCCCATCACCACACAGCCGATTTATCTACTTCCACAAAGAGAATGGCAACCCGGATTACGAAGCATTTGACGACACTAAATGCGAAGTAATTTTGATGTCTGGCTTGCCAGGAAGCGGTAAAGATTATTGGATTCGGAAAAATCTCCCAGATTTGCCAGTAATCTCGCTGGATGCACTGCGAAAAGAGATGAATGTGCCTCCCGACGAAACACCTGGAAATGTGGTGACAGCAGCCAAACAAAGAGCGCGCGAATACATAAATCAGGGGCGTTCTTTTGTGTGGAACGCCACGAATACAACTAAACAAATGCGGCAGCAATTAATTAATTTTTTTGCTGCTTATCAAGCGCGAATTCGCATTGTTTATCTAGAAGTACCTCTAGAAGAAATATTGCAGCGGAATCGATCGCGCCCAGCAACTGTACCCGAAGCAGTCATCCGCAAATTAGCTGCGCGGCTGGATATTCCCGATCGCACAGAAGCCCATCAGGTAGAGTGGATTGTGAGCGATCGCGCTTAATAGTGGCAATCCACCCGCTAGCGCCGTATTACTTCACCGCCCTACCAATTCCTTTTTTCCTAAAATAGAATCGTCATAATGCGCCAACAAATCAGCAGGGTGATCGTAAATTTCCGCAGCATTTGCCAGCGAAGCATCATCGAAACCTCCGCACCGAAAAGCAATTACTGGCACCCCGCACTTGCCCGCAGCTTCGATATCGTAAGGAGTATCAGCTAACATCACAGTCTGACTCGCTTCCATCTGCAATTTGCTCAAAGCAGCTTCCACAATATCCGGTTCCGGTTTAGAAGCTTCCGCATCGCTAGATGTCGTGGCTTGGTCCAATAAATCGTCAACTTGTGCAGCTTTCAGCAAACCGGAAAGTTCTTCGGTGGTAGCTGAAGTAGCAATAATTAGCCGCAATCCTTCTTGCTGCATTTTTAACAGCAAATCCCGCGAACCGGGGGTGGGAGAAAGTTCGGGAGAAAAGCGGTTAATAATCAGTTCCTTGCGCCGCTGTGCAATCTTTTTCCCGTCGCCTGCTTCGTCGGAAAGTCCTGATACCATTTTGGGTATAACTTTGTCGCCTCCCATGCCAATTAGCGGGCGAACTTTCTCGAACGGCACGTCGTAGCCGTAAGCCGCAAATGCCTCTACCCAAGCTTGAGCGTGGGCGTCATTGCTGAGCGTCAGAGTACCGTCAATATCGAGTATTACTGCTTGCAATTTCATAAGTTATATTAATTCCGGTTGTACCGGAATGATTGTTGACTGTTGACTGTTGACTGTTGACTGTTGACTGTTGACTGTTGACTGTTGACTGTTGACTGTTGACTGTTGAC
>NZ_JAUBVJ010000060.1:0-52160 GCF_036702785.1 Microcoleus sp. AR_TQ3_B6
ATTCCTTATTCAACACTCACAACATAATACCATTATTGTTTATAATTGCTTATAAACTCAATGAAGTTTTACAATACCATCACATAGATGTCTGTCACTCTCGCTGACATTTGCGCTGGAGTTGTGCAAATAAACCCGCACCTTGTCGCAACCGCGCACCAGTAAATCTTCAAAATTCACATCCCATAAAATCACTGTATTGTCTCCACTGCCAGAAGCCAAAGTTTTACCATCGGGGCTGAAACTGACACTATTAACCCAACTGCTATGCCCCTGGAGAGTGCGGATTTCCTGGTCAGTGGTGATATCCCAGAGTTTGATGGTATTGTTTCTACTGCCAAAAGCCAAGGTTTTACCATCGGGGCTGAAACTGACACTAATAACCGAATTGCTATGCCCCTGGAGGGTGCGGATTTCCTTGCCAGTGGTGATATCCCAGAGTTTGATGGTCTTGTCAACACTGCCAGAAGCTAAGGTTTTACCATCGGGGCTGAAACTGACACTATTAACCAAATCGCTATGCCCCAGGAGAGTGGGGATTTCCTTGCCAGTGGTGATATCCCAGAGTTTGATGGTCTTGTCCTCACTGCCAGAAGCCAAGGTTTTACCATCGGGGCTGAAACTGACACTATTAACGAAATTGCTATGCCCCTGGAGAGTGCGGATTTCCTTACCAGTGGTGATATCCCAGAGTTTGATGGTCTTGTCATCACTGCCAGAAGCCAAGGTTTTACCATCGGGGCTGAAACTGACACTATTAACCGAATTGCTATGCCCCTGGAGAGTGCGGATTTCCTTGCCAGTGGTGATATCCCAGAGTTTGATGGTCTTGTCATCACTGTCAGAAGCCAAGGTTTTACCATCGGGGCTGAAACTGACACTATTAACCGAACTGCTATGCCCCTGGAGAGTGCGGATTTCCTTGCCAGTGGTGATATCCCAGAGTTTGATGGTCTTGTCATAACTGCCAGAAGCCAAGGTTTTACCATCGGGGCTGAAACTGACACCCCTAACCGAATTGCTATGCCCCTGGAGAGTGCGGATTTCCTTGCCAGTGGTGATATCCCAGAGTTTGATGGTGTTGTCAACACTGCCAGAAGCCAACGTTTTACCATCGGGGCTGAAACTGACACTATTAACCGAACTGCTATGCCCCTGGAGAGTGCGGATTTCCTTGCCAGTGGTGATATCCCAGAGTTTGATGGTCTTGTCATAACTGCCAGAAGCCAAGGTTTTACCATCGGGGCTGAAACTGACACTCGAAACCAAATTGCTATGGGTTTCCAAGCGGTTACGTTCTCTTACCTCTGAAACTACCTGTTGTAATGTACCTAGCAACTCTATTGAGGGTTCAGCTTTGAGACGTTGGACTAATAGTTTTGCCCGTAAACTTTCCATCACGGCATCCAACTCTTTCCCTTGGCTAAAAAATAGCTTAGCAGAGCCAGCCATGACGTCACTTCTTGTGATTTCTACTTGTCGCCATTGCCAGCCGGCGAACCCTGATAAACTTAAAGCAACGATAAAGGCAGCGCTCGATCCGAAAGTAATCCACTGTCTGAGGCGTTTCTCTTGTTGTTTTTGCCGTTCTCGAAGTATTACACTGTTCTGAATAAAATCTCGCTCTCCTGAACTCAGTTCATCTGAGCGCTTTTGTAACCAACTTTCCGCCACTACCAATGGCACACCTCGTAACAACGCCCCCTCATCTTGTTGTGCCTCTTGCCATTGTTGCATAGCCGCCCGTAAACGCTCTTGCCAAGAGCGAAAATCTCGGTCTGCTGACATCCATTCTCGCAGTTGACCCCAATTTTTAATCAGCGCTTCATGGACAACTTCCACTGTATCAATACTTGCAGAATTACGGCTTGTCACCACTAACCGAGCATCGGCAAGTTGTTTTACTAACGACCAACTTTGCTCGCCCAATTCTGCTTTCAATGCCATTCGCCGGGTATCTTCTGCACCCTCACCCGGACGCACTAATTGAATAAAAATCCGTTGTACCTGCTTTTGCTGAGAGAGATTCAATTGTTTATATTGAGCGTTAGCATAAGTCGTTAAAGCGCCTTGCACCTCGCCAAGTTCCTCATAGGCAGTATGAGTTAACTCTTTTCCTTTACGTCGTTCCCACAGCTCCGTTAAAGCAAACTCTAACAATGGTAAATTTCCCGGTTCATTTTCGACATCATCAAGGATACGTTCCACTAATCCATCGGCAAATTTTACTCCTAATTTATCAGCAGGTTTTTCGATCACCTGTGAGAGTTCCTCACGATTCATTGCTCCTAATTTAATATCAGCATTTTGCAATAAATCGGCAAAAGGACGATAGGAAAGAGCATTTCCCAAAAAGTCCGCCCGCATTGTTGTTAACAAGACCGCCGATGATAACTGGGAATTAGGAGCAGCAAAACTAGCTAATAAAATATCGAGGAAACTGCGGCGAATTTTCTCATCACTACAGAGAGTATATAACTCTTCAAATTGATCGGCAATTAATAAGACGCGATCGTTAGGATGATGTTGTTTGATTTGAGAAAAAATATCAGATATAGGAATTGTATCACCTCGCAAGTAATCCGCTAACTTACGAGCTTGAGCAATCCGATCTGTGGCATCAATTTCTGGCGTATAAAGGGGAACCAGCGCTAAAGCTAAAGCATGAAAAGGGTCATTTCCAGGACGAAAATGAGTAAATTTCCAATTACCTTTTTGTTGTAGCTTGGGTACAATTCCCGCAAATACTACAGAAGATTTACCACTGCCCGATGCACCTAAAACGGGAATAAAGTTACGGTTTTGAGTTGCCTGAAGGAGTTCTGTTACAAAGACTTCACGACCAAAAAAAAACTCTGCATCATCGGGGCCAAAGTGAAATAAGCCCCGATAAGGACAGGGGAGAATTTCATCAGAATCCTTAGCCGAATCAGGAGGTCTAATTTTCGCTTCTTGACTGTAGTAAAAGTAGTTGTAGATAGTATTTTTTTCACCGACTACAAGACCTTTTACTTCCTCTGCAAACCTGGGATTGTATTTAGGTGTGTCCGGCTCCATTAAACCCTCTAGTGGCTGTTAATTCTATTTTAGCTAAATGTATTTTCTTGTGTGTTCCCGTCACCGATCTGAGCACCCTTGACCTCACCCTGAAACTCTGTTTTAAACTTACTTGCTGCTGCGGGCTCTTCAGGTTCTATCTGTTTCAATAATTCTTCAGCTAATTTAACCATCTGAGGATCGTTGTAAATCTTGGCATTTTCAATTTCTTCTTGTAGAATAGCTTTACGGCCTTCGGAGTCGGGTTTTTTTTCTAATTGCTCAACTGCATTTACTACATCACTTTCATCACCAAATTTGTTTTTTAATGCTTTTTTGAGAGCTTCGTAACCATCTTTGATCACATCTTTAGCCATAGGAATAGCCAGAGCAGTCACAAATGCTGTAGTAATTGGATCCATATTTTCTTTCTCTCCGCTAATTTTATGATAGAGCTGATTTTTTACCAAAGATAACTTTTTTATGCTTATTATATTAATGTACAGTTTCTCAGAAGTTTTATAAGTTGTAATAAAAAGTTACATTTAAAGAGAGAGACTTTCAAATGGGAATCTTTTAAAATTTTTATTGAAGCCATAAATTTATTAGTAATCTATCCCGTGCCATCCCTCTATCCTGTGCCAGAATCGACTTTTATTATACCCAAGCTTGCATTCAGCGGTGAAGGGCAATTGTGGGATTTCCGAGAATTGCTGCACCACAATATCGGTAAACGCCGCTACAATTATTTAAATAAAACGCAGACCAAATTCTTCAATCTAAAATCTAAAATCTAAAATCTAAAATCGAATGATGGCTCAAGTTTCGATCGACTCCTTGATTCAAGGGGCAATTTCAGGAGATTATATTGTCAGTTTTCCCACTGATACCGTACCAGCTTTGGCTGTCAGGCCCGATCGCTCGGAGTTGATTTTTGCAGCTAAACGCCGCAGTCAAGACAAACCGCTGATTTTGATGGCAGCATCGGCCGAGGCTTTGTGGCCTTACGTGCAGGGGAACCCAGTAGAGTTAAACTTGTGGCAGCAAGTGGCAGCATCCTATTGGCCGGGGGCGTTAACTTTGGTGCTGCCGGCTTCGCCAAAAGTCCCGGCGGCGATGAATCCGATCGACCCGAGTACAATAGGGCTACGAGTCCCCAACCATCCCCTTGCCCTAAAGATTCTAGAGCAGACAGGCCCTTTGGCTACCACGAGTGCCAATTTATCCGGCCAACCGCCTCTGGAGTCGGTGGCAGAAATTGAGGCTCAGTTTCCGGAAGTCTTGACATTAGTTGCTTCGGAATTAGCAACAGGGACAACAGCTTCGAGTTTGCCTTCCACTGTGGCTAAATGGACTGGCAGCGAGTGGAAAATATTGCGACAGGGCGCGATCGAGTTAGAATGCTAAAAGCTAAACTCCAAGGCAAAGCAATATGGCGCCGATCGGCTGGAGCGACTTTATATATTTAGGTATGGGACTGGGACTGGGTGTGGGAGGCAGTTGGATTTGGCGCCTGCTGCAAAAAAGCTCGCAACAGCCCGAACCCGAGCCCGCAGTGCAGCCAACTCCTCAAGAAATTCACTTAGAGAAGTTTGATGCCCTTTGCGAGCAACTTAAGCAAACTCAATTGGCTTATCAGATGGCATCGGAGATGAGCCAATTTAAGGCGGGTTTTTTGGCTCGAACTTCTCACGAGTTGCGATCGCCGCTGAGCACTATGATTGGTACGCTGCAATTAATTCTCTCGGATTTGTGCGACGATCCTGCTGAGGAACGAGAGTTTGTCGAGCAAGCTCACGTCGCGGCACTCAAGCTGGTGAAATTGATAGATGAAATTATCTCTGTTGCTAAAACTGAACATGGCACTGAAAGGATGGATATTGAGCCGATTCAGTTAGCTAAGGTTTTTGAAGAAGTTGATGATTTAACTTACTTGCAAGCTGCTAACCGGGGCATTCGTTTGGAGATATTGCCGCCAGATCCCGAGATTTATGTATTGGCAGATTTGCCGAGGTTTAGGCAAGTTTTAGTCAATTTGGTAGATACTGCTGTTGCTCAGATGGAGGAGGGCAGTATTTCTGTTTCTGCCCATTCTTCGCCGGCATCTGGATATGTTCACATTTGGGTGGACGATCAGCGTTCAGTTAGTGCTTGGAGCGAGTCTTGGGATTTGCTGAAGCACGATTTGGAGTGTGATGCTACTAAAAGCAGCGATAATTCTTTGGTGTCTTCTGGAATGAAGTTATTGATGAATCAGACTCTTTTAAGTTTGATGAGCGGAAAGCTAGAGGTTCTGGCTGTGCCTTCTGACTCCGAAGAGTGCAATTTTAACCGGACTCAGTGTTCTATTCCTTTGGCAAATTCGTGAAGAAGGAAGTTCGGCAACGAGCAGTGTACGGGGGGATGTAACGGATTTAACGGATTTAACAGAAGTCGGGAACAGGGCAACGGATTTAACAGAGTTAACGGAGATCGGCAAGAGGTTGGAGAGAATATGAAAGATGGAAATTCTTTACAGGGAGTAAGGTGCGCAATGCGCACCCTACATATTATAGATTTCGGTGCAAGTTTTGTGCTTATTTAACAATTAGCAGTTAGCAATTCGCTCTTGCTAATTTCTAATTCGACAATCTCTTCTAGAACCTGATTTTCAAGTACCATTGTGGTGCTAGCGTTTTTCTGAAAACCGATGCGCTCGTAGAAGCTTTGTTTGTAAGTTGTCATCAGGTAAACTCGCTCAACTCGGCACATTCGAGGGTGACTCAAGACGGTTTGCACTAATTGGCGGCCGAGTCCTGCACCTTGATAATCCGGGTGAATGGCGACATCCCAGATGGTGGCTCGATAGATGCCGTCTGAGGTGGCTCTGGCAAAGCCGATCGCCCGTGAGCCGTCCCAAACTGTAACAACTGGTTCGCTGTTGCCGATCGCAATTTCCCAATCTTCTATCTTGCGTTCCCTCGCCCAAAAGGCGGTTGCTTTAAATAGTTCTTGGATCTGTACGATGTCTGCGCGATCGCGACCTATACAAAATTGAATGTGACTGGAATCTCTAGTCGTTGATTTCATGATCTATCTGCCTTCAAGTTGTATCTAAAGTGTGTTACTTTTACTGTCTAACTGGGTATAGTTGATTTTGCTTGGGAACAATCAATGATTTAATTCCCCATTTACAAAACTATTTTTATTCACACATATTTTTTAACTAAATTCGGTGATTATTAATACTTTTTGGCTATTTTTTGTAAAAAAGTCTTTGACTCAGAATTCCTAACTGATAACTCATACCATTTGAGATTTGAGATTGGAAATTTGAGATGGGGAATGACTAATTTTGTATGGGTTTGGAGTAGGGGGGGTTTTACCAACCATATCTAACGAATACCAACAATCTAGATCGACGAGCCCCCCACCTACAGAGAAACGGGGTTTTTTCATACCAATACTTCGTTACAGCCCACCGAAACGGTAAAAACCCGGTTTCGAGACATCGTTTATCAGTAAGCCAGAATTTGTAGGGTGCGTCATGCCTCAAGAATTATCTATCGACAGAGGTATCGATCGCAAATCGGTTAGCATCGGAATAGTAAATTCGAGTTGACGGTTGACGGTTGACGGTTGACGCCGTGAACAGTCAACCGTCAACCGTCAACATGATTCTGGTGTAACCGTCCATGATATGACTCCACGAGAACAGCCGAAGATTGTGCTGTGGAGTCAATTCTCTAATCTCTAATCTCTAATCGAGTGTATCAGTTTTGCAGCCAGCGGGCGGCGTCTTTGGCGTGATAAGTCAAAATCAAATCAGTACCAGCACGCTTGAATCCTGTCAAGGTTTCCATCACCACTCTTTCTTCGTCTATCCAACCGTTGAGGGCGGCGGCTTTCACCATCGCATATTCTCCAGAAACGTTGTAAGCAGCAACTGGCAGGTTAGTTGCTTCCTTCACGCGCCAGATGATGTCCATGTAAGCTAAAGCGGGTTTAACCATGAGCATATCTGCGCCTTCGGCAATGTCGAGAGCAATTTCTTTAAGAGCTTCGCGGCCGTTTCCCGGATCCATTTGATAGGTGCGCCGATCGCCAAATTGTGGAGCAGAATCGGCCGCATCTCGGAACGGGCCATAATAAGCTGAGGCGTATTTTGCCGCGTAAGACATGATGGGAATATCTTCAAATCCAGCGGAGTCCAATCCTTGGCGAATTGCTCCGACAAAACCGTCCATCATTCCCGAAGGTGCGATAATATCGGCACCGGCTTTAGCTTGAGCAACGGCGGTTTTCTTGAGCAATTCTAGTGTCGGATCGTTCAATACGCGGCCGCTTAAATCTCCGACTTCCAAATAGCCGCAGTGACCGTGACTGGTATATTCGCACAGACAAGTATCGACGATGACGATTAAATCGGGTACGGCTTTTTTAACTGCTTCCGTCGCTTGTTGGACGATGCCGCAGTCGTGCCAAGCACCTGTAGCATCTGTGTCTTTATCTGCGGGAATGCCGAATAAAATAATCGCGGGAATGCCAAGGTCGTAGACTTCTTTTGCTTCTTCTACTATTTTGTCTACCGATAGCTGGTAGACTCCGGGCATCGATGTGACTTCTTTAGCAAAAGCTTCCCCCGGTACGGCAAATAAGGGGTAAATTAAATCGCTGGTTGTCAAGATATTTTCGCGTACCATCCGGCGGAGTTGGGGATGGTTGCGGAGGCGGCGGGGACGGTGAGTTGGAAACATAATGTTTTTTTTACGGTAGATAAAGCCCTGTTTTCTAGGACTCGCGGCGTTTCTTTAAAAGTCTAGAGCTTATTGTTGGCCGATCGCCCTGTACTTACGTAAACTTCTGTAAAACCCGCGATGTCGATTATTCTTCGTCAGGAATGCAAGTTTTTTCGGGCCTTTCCCGTTGCCAGACTGAGCCGGTGCCGGTGTTTGCAGGATCGGTTGGTACGGATATCTCGCTGGCTTCACACCTGCAACCAGCCTGCCCAGAAGCGAGAATAAACTGTAAATTATAAATGTATCGAATAGTAACGGTCTTATGTACAAGCAACTACTTTCAAAGATCAAACCGCTTTTGAAATCACTATTCGCGATCGGTCTGGTACTGACGCTCGCCCTCGGTAACGCTGACGGAGCTCTGGCGGCCCGCAGCGGAGGACGCATCGGCGGCGGATCTTTTAGAGCTCCGGCGCGCAGTTACTCATCGCCGAGCCGCACTTACGCGCCCTCGGGAGGGGGTTACTACCCGGGCGGCGGCTTTGGCGGCGGTTTCGGTTTCCCGTTCTTGCTGCCGTTTTTTGGCTTTGGGGGCGGGTTTGGCGGCCTGTTCTCGATTTTGATTTTTATCTCTATCGCTAATTTCCTCGTCCAAAGCTTCCGCCGCGCCGGGGGCACAACTGACGAACTCGGCAACAGCGTCCCCACTACCACTGTATCTGTCGCCCGCTTGCAAGTCGGTTTGCTAGCAGAGGCCCGCGGTTTGCAAGCCGAACTCGACTCCCTAGCGCTAAAAGCGGATACCGATACCGCTACGGGTCGCGCTCAAGTCCTGCAAGAATCTACTCTGGCGCTGCTGCGGCATCCTGAATACTGGGCTTACGCGGGCGCTGAATCTGTCCAAACTCGCTTGGAAGCAGCCGAAGCTAAGTTTAATCAATTTTCTTTGGCAGAACGCAGCAAATTTACTGAAGAAACGCTGTCGAATTATAACAACCAGCTCCGACAAGCAGGGAGCAGCAATATCCTGCCAGGTTTGCAGGAAAAAGGTGGGCTGGTTGCTTCTGATTTGAATTCAGAGCCCGGGGAATATATTGTGGTGACGGTGATTGTCGGTACTCAAGGCAAATTGCAATTGCCAGCCGTGAAAAATTCTGAAGATTTGCGCCAAGCTTTGCGCCAGATTGGGGGAGTATCAAGCGAGCAGTTGCTGGCGGTTGAGGTGCTGTGGACTCCTCAAGCGAACGGGGACACTCTGACTGCTGACGATATGTTGGCCGGCTATCCTGATTTGCGATCGATTTAGTAGTAAGCAAGACTGGGCGCGGAGTATTGTCTGCCGCGCCCGAGCCCGCAGCAAAGCTGTGCGGGCGAACCCAATTGCTTTTGAGACGGGTCTGAAGCTGGATTTTGTGTAGGCTCCTCGACTTAAAAAAGATTGTTTAACAAATGCTAGTATTGAAAGATTATGATTCAGTTTGATTTATCTTCTGCGATTAGCAAGACCTGCCCGAGAAACGTTTGGCGAAGAAGTTAGGCAGAAGAAAAAAAACTGTATTAAGCGAGGAGTGACTGCTTCGGAAGAAGTTGCGACCGCGTGTACTCTAAATTTTATACAAAAAAGAAGCATCGGGAGCTAAACTTATGGCCGACAGCAGCAGAAAAAAAGCCCTTTTCATTTTGAGCGAGTTAAATAACGACGATATCGACTGGATCGTCCAAAAAGGCAAAAAGGAAGTTCTAGATCCGGGCGCGATTTTGATCCATGAAGGGAGACAGATCGATGCGCTATACATTGTTTTGGATGGGAGTTTAAGCGTTTTGATCGAGGCTGAGCAGACTAAAGAACTTGCTAAAATAGCCAGCGGAGAACTTGTCGGAGAAGTTTCTTTCATTGATAGTCGTCCTCCTTTGGCAACGGTGAAGGCGATCGAAGAAACTCACTTGCTGTCAATTCCCAGGCGGCAGTTAGTAATCAAACTTCAACAGGATATGGGCTTTGCTTCCCGGTTTTATTATGGAATTTCACTGTGTCTGGCAGACAGGATGCGCGGTACGATCAGACTTATAGAATACGGTCGCAATATAGAATTAGATCAACCAGAATTTGAACGGGAAGATACCAATCCTCACGTCATGGAAAATTTGGCGCTAGCTGAGGCTAAGTTTAATTGGCTGAGGGAAAATGTTAAGGCTTGAGTAATGTTAAGGCGTTTTTGAGTGGGGTGTCAAAAGTGGCCAATACATACGGTAATTTATTATCGATGTCAACTCTCAAGTCTCAAAACAGAAGTCGAAAGCAAAAAAGGGGCTGGTTTTACCGCAAATATCGATCGATAACTGCCGGAACTATAAAAACCCCCCCCTTTGCTTTACAGTTGCAACCTCGCGCGCCCAAATGCAACTACCAACCACACAATCTAGATAATTCCCGGCCCTTTGCCGCGGGTGTCTGCATCCATTGTCAGTTTTCCTTCCTCGCCTTTTTTATCTTTGACTTCTGCGAGAATTCGAGCGCGTTCTTGGGCTTCGGCTTCCTCTTTGGCTCTCAAATCGCCCGGTTCGTTGATGTACATTTCCGGTTCGATCGCGTAATTGTTAACCAGACCTTCTTTGTCTACTGTATAACCATCTGTAGTGTGAATGCTTTCGTCATCGGTTTGGTCATCAGTTTTTGCACTTTTCTGCTTCGCTTCGGTGGTTGTGTGCATGAAGTTGGAGCCTTCGCGTTCTTGCCGCGCTGCTGTCTCCGCAGGAGTAATGCCCCTGTCGTAGTGGGGGGCTTCCATCTTAGCTTCGATTTGTTCGTCTGCCGGTGTTGCTTTGCTAATTTCTTTTTCGGGCGGTATTGGTTGGCGATTAGTCATGATTTTTTCCTGAGTTATCTTTACAAAAAGATGTTTGGCTTATGTTTAAATATTAAGCCTAAGCTAGCTCATTCACAAACTATCTTTGGTTATAGTTTTCGAGAACTTGCTGTTATAGCAGATGTTGAAGGAAGAAGGTAGAAGGAAAAAGGTTTTATTTATCTAGGAGAGAAGGAAGAAGCAATCTTCTGCAAGGGTTTCAGCAATTAAGAACGTCCTAACCGTCAGGGCGGTTGCTATATGAAAAATACATTTATTGAGTCTTCCTCAAGACTGATAAAATTCTCTATTCATTGAATAGTTCACAGTCGGCGAGGATTTGACATCTATCTAAAGATAGGTAATAGAGAATGGGAAATAGAGAATTGGTAATTGGCAGAATGACTAATGACTAATGACTAATCACTAATCACTAATCACTAATCACTAATGACTTCTTTTATGCTTCTTTATAGAAGCGGATGATTTCGCGGACGTGGTTGAGAAATTGTCCGTCCTCGGTGAGTTGGCCGATCGCACTTTCTGCATCTCTTGCCAGTTTAGTGTGTTCTGCCTGATTTGTCGATCGCAAGGATTGTAGAGATGCGGCTAAATTAGTTAATTCTATTTTGGTGGCCCGTTGCTCCCGCTCTTGGACAGCAGCCCAAGAATTCGGATCGTCTGAATCTAATTGAGCCGTCAAATTTCTAACTGTAGATTCTAACTCTGCAAAGCGGCTGCGGAGTTCGACAATATCTTCGCGGGGGTGCAAAAATTGGCTGCGGATAGTTGTCAGCCGCTGGGCTAAATACTGATAACCTCGGATAGCTGGACGCAGTACAGTTAACAGCAGTGCAGCACCGGAACTGAGATAGCCAACAGCACTAATTCCGGTGGCTGCTAGGGCGTAAAGTGCGATCGCGCTAAACAGGTGAAGTGCGATCGCCACAAAGAGCGATCGGCTCGCTAATACAGTAACGTATTTGAGTTGTTCCCGATCGACAGCAATGTTTTTTTTTGTAGATTCTGCGGCTTGCGCTAAAACTTCTTTAGCTTCAAAATGGATATTCCAGGGAACTGTAACTATCAGCAACAGCCATTCAAAAATAGCAATGGCAATTACCCAATCAATAAAACTGCCTGCCGAGACGTGCAGCCATTGCAG
The DNA here is from genome assembly GCF_036702785.1 of Microcoleus sp. AR_TQ3_B6. Taxonomy (NCBI): domain Bacteria; kingdom Bacillati; phylum Cyanobacteriota; class Cyanophyceae; order Oscillatoriales; family Microcoleaceae; genus Microcoleus; species Microcoleus sp. AR_TQ3_B6. The sequence continues at coordinate 11,766 of NZ_JAUBVJ010000060.1, forward strand.
AATGGCAAAAACTAGCAGCAAAAATATGCCTGTGCACGCACCGAAACCTGCAAAAGTGTAATACATAGCGATTGCCTTGGTGGAATGTTGTTTTGATTGTGGGTAGGTTGTTTAGGTATGGAGGAATAAGCTGTGACAGTTAAGTAATCGTCCTATTGCTCCCGGTTCATTAGTTATGAGTAATAGTGCGGGGCAAGGGTTGATAGAAACCTATTTTTTCCCCACAAATACTTGCTCTACCTCAATCGTGGGATGTTGTTTTAATTATGGGTAGGTTGTTTAGATGTGGAGGAATAAGCTGTGACAGTTAAGTAATCGTCCTATTAAACCCTGGTTATTAGTAATTAGAAATACTCCGGGACACCAGGGTTTCTAGAACCCTGGTTTGTTTCAGGAAAATACACCGACTTTAACCCATCAATAAGAGTTAAATGAAACAGTTTGTTTTTTGGGAGTGCGTAAGCCCTCAATAATTAGGCATTGGGGATTAAGGATAGCGAGACGAAAAAAGTTTACAATGTAAGAGAATCTAAACGAATCACCACCTCTGCGATTGCTTCATTTCACTCGCTTTTGACTACTAAGGTTTGGCGCAGTTCATCTACTAAGCGATCGGGATCAAGTCACTTTCTCCCCAATTCATACCATTTGAGATTGGAGATTTGAGATTTAAGATGGGAATGGCTGATTATGTATGGGTTTGCAGCTTGTCTACAGTTGCATTATTTTTGAGAAGTGGTATCGCTCAGGGGGTTACGCATGGGGACGAACCCAGCAATCTTAAAACGATCCCCTCTATCGATTTTTCTTTTCCAGAGCTGCTAAATCACCTGTGGCTGAGATAAACTGATTTGGAAGTAGATCGGGCGTTTTGCAACTTGCCTCTCTGTAACCGAGACACTGCTACTGCAACCTGTCATCAGCCACAGCAAAATAGGTGCCAAAATTAACTCTACATTCTCCGATTTCCATTAACGGCGCGTCTACCATCTAAAATCAAAAGTCAGCAACAAGGACAAACCGATGGCGAACTCAACTCTTGGCCTAGAAAATCAACTTTACGATTATCTGTTATCTATTTCTCTGCGGGAACCCGATATTCTCGCTTCACTACGGGAAGAAACTGCTAACCATCCTATGGCCCAGATGCAGATAGCTCCCGAACAAGGTCAGTTTATGGAACTGCTGGTGCAGCTTATGGGAGCGAGAAAAACCATAGAAATAGGGGTTTTTACTGGTTATAGCTCGCTGTGCGTAGCTTTAGCGCTGCCTCCTAACGGTCAAATTATTGCTTGCGATGTCAGCGAGGAATATACTGCGATCGCGCGACGCTATTGGGAAGCGGCGGGTGTCGCAAACAAGATTTCTTTGCAGTTGGGCCCAGCAATAAATACTCTCGACAAACTAATAGCCGAGGGACAAGCAGGAACCTTTGATTTTGCCTTCATCGACGCCGATAAAGAAAATTATGAGGCTTATTTTGAGCGATCGCTGCAACTTGTACGCAATGGCGGTTTAATTGTAATTGACAATGTTCTCTGGTCTGGACGAGTTGCTGACCCTGAAGTACAAGACGTAAGTACCACCGCCCTCCGTAGTTTCAACGACAAATTGCGCAAGGATCCCAGAGTTACTCTCAGTGTTGTCCCCATTGGTGACGGGCTGACTTTGGCATTGAAACGTCGCTGGGCTACTCTGATGGAACCTGAACAGCATAGTTAAAGAGTTGTTTGCGGTTTGCGGTTCATTTTTAAATTGCCACAAACTGCTAATTATTTAAGAATATACAAGTCAGTTTTATATATATAGTAAGGTGCGTTATCCGCACCTTAGAAATTCAAAAGTATAGAGTAAGGTGCGGATAACGCACCCTACAGAATGATGTATTTTTTAGTTAATCAGAGGCGCAAATGCTCGGTTCAAATTTGCAGGTAAAATTACCGATTCACGAGACTTTTCAGTGTACTGTTCAAGGCGAAGGTTACTGGACGGGGACTTTAGTTGATTTTATCAGATTGGCAGGTTGCCCTGTGCGGTGTCCTTGGTGCGACACGGGTTACGCAAATGGGGGCAAAGGTTTGCCCTCTGTGCCCGAGTCGATCGCACAGTTGCTCGCTCAATTGCAGTCTCCGAGGGTTGTCATTACTGGTGGCGAACCTTTCATTCACCGGGATTTGCCGGAGTTAGTTGAAGCTTTGTTACAAGCTGACAAGCAGGTGAGTATTGAAACTTCGGGCGCTTGCTGGCAGGATGTTTCTCCCCAGGCTTGGATTACTCTTTCTCCTAAGGAACACGTTAATCCTAAATATCCGGTGCAAGAGCGTTTCTGGACTAGAGCTAATGAAATTAAGTTGGTGGTTAGCACTGGCGAAGAAGTTGATTTTTACTACAATAATTTGCAAAAAAATGTTAAAACTCAGGTTTTTTTGCAACCGGAATGGAACTCGAAAGAATCAGCAATTCCAATTATATTAGAAATCCTAAAAAAGAATCCTAGTTACAGGTTATCTTTGCAAACACACAAGTTTATTGGCGTGCAATAATTTGATTTTTTTGACACAGATAGCAGCTGAGGGGCGGAGCGAAGCAAAGAAAGTACATCGCCCTACTATTCGTATAAGTATGTGCTAAAATTAAAGCAGTAATTTATTGTATTATGAAAGTTATGCAAGCAGCTACTGAAAATCAAATGGGAAAAGTTATCGCAACCCTAGTAATTACGAATCGGATCGATGAAGCTAAAGCAGAAGATGGTGTGATCCCAATCGAGCAAGTGAGGTCTGTTACTCTAGAAAATGTTTTGGTGGATACGGGCGCGACTACTTTGTGTTTGCCTAAAGATGTCATCGCCAGACTGGGTTTGAAAATCCTCAAGCAAGTGGTGGTGGAAACAGCCACAGGCATTAGTGAGGCGAGGATTTTTCAAGATGCCAAGATTTCTCTGTGCGGGCGCGAAGGGACTTTTGAGTGTTTGGAATTGCCAGAGGGGAAAACGCCACTTTTAGGCGTGATTCCGATGGAAGCGCTGGGAATTGAAGTGGATTTGAAGCATCAAAGTTTGAAGGTTTTGCCCGACGGGCCGACGGAAACTTATTTGACAATTCTTTGATATTCTTGAGTTTGGATGCCAGCAATTCGATCGGCAGCGCTAAGATGGTTAAGCACTGTTTTGCACTACTCTCATGTCCCAACGCGCCGAAACCTCAAACAGCCAGCCAAGTGCATCCCGCAACGGGCATAATGTGACGAATGCTCACTCTAATAACCAAAATACGATTCGGGTTCGCGGTGCCAGACAGCACAACCTGAAAAATATCGATCTGGAACTGCCGCGCGATCGACTGATCGTTTTTACTGGCGTCTCGGGTTCTGGTAAGTCTTCCCTCGCTTTCGATACAATTTTTGCCGAGGGACAGCGCCGCTACGTCGAGTCTCTCAGCGCCTACGCGCGCCAGTTTTTGGGACAGTTGGACAAACCGGATGTGGACGCGATTGAAGGCTTGAGTCCGGCTATTTCGATCGACCAAAAGTCAACTTCTCACAACCCGCGATCGACTGTTGGCACTGTTACAGAAATTTACGATTATCTCAGATTGCTCTACGGCAGAGCCGGCGAACCGCACTGTCCGATTTGCGATCGCTGCATCGCGCCGCAGACAATTGATGAAATGTGCGATCGAGTCATGGCACTTCCAGACGGCACTCGCTTTCACCTTCTGGCACCAGTTGTGCGCGGAAAAAAAGGCACTCACCGCAAATTATTGTCGAGTTTAGCTGCGGAAGGATTTATTCGCGTCAAAGTTAACGGAGAAATTTTAGAACTTTCGGAAAATATCGAATTAGATAAAAATCTAACGCACAATATCGAGATAGTTGTCGATCGGTTAATTAAAAAACCCGGTTTAGAAGAACGTTTAGTGGATTCTCTGGCAACTTGTTTGCGCCATTCAGAGGGAATTGCGATCGTTGAAGAGTTACCGACTGATGAAAATTCCGAACCGCAGGGGCCGATCGTATTTTCCGAAAACTTTGCTTGTCCCGAACACGGGGCGGTAATGGAGGAACTTTCACCCAGGTTATTTTCTTTTAATTCGCCTTACGGCGCGTGTCCGAACTGCCACGGTTTGGGGAGTTTGCGGACTTTTGCGCCGGAGTTGGTAGTTCCCGACGAGAAAGCGCCTCTTTATTGTGCGATCGCACCTTGGTCTGACAAAGACAATTCTTATTATCTTTCTTTGCTTTTCAGTATTGCTGAGACTTGCGGGTTTGATATCGACACTCCTTGGTATCGATTAAGGCCCGAACACCAGCGGGTAATTTTGTACGGCCATGAGTCCAAGCCCACCACAGAAAGTAAAAAGCGCGACGGCACCACTGATTTGAGGAGAGATTTTAATGGCGTGATTGCCATGTTGCAGCGCCAGTACGACGATACTGGTTCTGATTTGATCAAGCAGAAGTTAGAACAGTATCGGGTCGATCGCTTTTGCGAGGTTTGTCACGGCAAACGCTTGAAAACAGAGGCGCTTTCGGTGCGGTTGGGACAGTACGGAATTGTGGATTTAACGAGTATTTCGATTCGCGAATGCCGCGAACGAGTAAATAATTTAGGATTGAGCGATCGGCAATTCCAAATATCCGACTTAGCCCTGAGAGAAATCAAAGCAAGGCTGCAATTTTTGCTCGATGTCGGATTAGATTACCTGACTTTAGACCGCGCCGCAATGACGCTTTCTGGCGGAGAAGCCCAGCGAATTCGGCTAGCGACTCAAATCGGTTCGGGTTTGACGGGGGTACTCTACGTTTTGGACGAACCCAGCATCGGACTGCACCAAAGAGACAACTTTCGCCTGCTGCAAACCTTAACAAAATTGCGCGATTTAGGCAATACTTTGATTGTCGTAGAACACGATGAAGAAACCATGCGGGCGGCCGACCACATTGTCGATATCGGGCCCGGTGCCGGCGTTCACGGTGGCAAAATTATCTCGCAAGGAAGTTTAGAAAATTTGCTAACTGCCGAGGAATCTTTGACCGGGGCTTATTTGTCGGGAAAGCGAGTAATTGAAACGCCTAATGAAAGGAGAAAAGGCAACGGCAAAGCTCTCTCAATCATAAATGCGACGCGCAACAATTTAAAAAATATCGATGTCGAAATTCCCCTGGGAAAACTCGTCTGCGTCACAGGCGTTTCCGGTTCAGGAAAATCAACTTTAATCAATGAATTGCTGTACCCCTCGCTGCAACACTATCTCACCAAAAAAGTGCCTTTACCGCCCGATATGGACGCCCTCAAAACTAAAGGCGAACGCTCTCTAGATGATGTGGTTGATAAGGTAATTGTCATCGACCAATCTCCCATCGGCCGCACTCCGCGTTCTAATCCCGCTACTTACACGGGAGTCTTTGATGTGATTCGCGATTTGTTTGCCGAAAGCATTGAAGCGAAGGCCAGAGGTTACAAAGCGGGGCAGTTTTCTTTTAACGTCAAAGGGGGAAGGTGCGAAGCTTGCGGCGGCCAAGGCGTGAACGTGATTTCGATGAATTTTCTGCCGGATGTTTACGTGCAGTGTGAGGTTTGCAAGGGTGCACGGTACAACCGGGAAACGCTGCAAGTTAAGTACAAAGGCAAGTCGATTTCTGATGTTTTAAACATGACCGTAGAGGAATCTTTGGAGATGTTTAAAAATATTCCCAGGGCGGGAACCAGACTGCAAACCTTGGTAGATGTCGGTTTGGGTTACATTCAGTTGGGACAGCCAGCGCCGACGCTTTCTGGGGGCGAAGCGCAGCGGGTAAAACTGGCAACGGAACTGTCGCGCCGCGCTACTGGGAAGACGCTTTATTTAATCGATGAACCGACGACTGGTTTGTCGTTTTATGATGTTCACCATTTGTTAAATGTGCTGCAAAGATTGGTGGATAAGGGTAATTCAATTTTGGTAATCGAACACAATTTAGATGTGATTCGCTGCTGCGATTGGGCGATCGATTTGGGGCCAGAAGGGGGAGATAAGGGCGGCGAAATTATTGTGGCGGGGACGCCGGAGGATGTGGCGGCAAATCAGAGGTCTTATACTGGGAAGTATTTGCAAGCCGTTTTGCAGCAGCATCCTTTGGGGGAGGCGGTAGCTGTTAGTTAATAGTAAATTATGGCGTGGGATTCCTGTAAGTGAGTGCCACGCCTTTAGTTGAAGTTATCGCTCTAAGTTGAGTAAGCGCGATTGGGAGGTATTAACACTGGTTGGTGAAGGCAAAAATAATCAGGAAATTGCTGAGATATTGTATCTAACTGAGGGAACGGTTGATTGATTGAACATGGAGAAGGTGATATGGTGATGGCAAGACTTTGTTTTTACGTTACTTAGCACGTTTAGTGATTGACATCAGTGAGATTAATCACATATAAGCAATGATTTATACTATATCCATTTCTACCGGAAGTTAGTATAATTGATTGGTTACTAAAATTAAAAATACTATTCCGGTAGTATGAGCTATCTAAGAAAAATTTCAGTAAAACTTTTTCATCACTTTAAATACAAGCTGTCTAATACTCAAAAGGGTATATGCCTAATTTTAGCTGCATCATTAATTGTTAAAATTGGTGAATTAGTTTTCAAATTAATAGTTGAAAACCAATATACGTTTGGTTTTATTATAGGCATTATCATCCTTGCAATTGGTATTTATCTATACTTCAAGCGACAAGGAGGTGTTAAAGATAATCAGAAATCATACGATTTGGAAGATAAAAATAATTCAACTATAAATCATGACATCAACACAGGTGGCGGAAACTATAATGGAGTAATTGGAGGTAATTACATACAAGGCGATTATTGTATAAACATACAAGACAAGCGTGTAGACCTGAGCCAAGATATTACTTCCATTCTTGATGATTTTCGAGTTATTCTAACTAAAATGCAAAATCAAGGATATAGTACAGAGCAAGCAGTAACTCAAATGGCTCAAGAGTTAGCCGAAGAGACTCGAAAGAAGCCCTACGTTAAAGGTAAATTTCATATTGATGAAAATGCTGATAACAATGAAGTTTTTGAAGATTTTTTTAGAGTATTAAATCTTCTAAAAAAGCATCCATTAAATCAAAAAATGCCAATGTATAAAATTCATTTAGGTAATGAGGAATCCGAAAATTATGGGGAAGAAATTAATTATAAAGGACATACAATTTATTTGGAATCAGACAAAGATTATAAGTGGCATTACAAGATAGATGGTATTATGTATGATAACACTGGTGAAAGTCCTATCAAAGACTGGGCAATCGATGAAGCGAAAGGGAAGATAGACGAAGAAAGATTTAGGAATTGGTAGATAGAAGTGTGCGGCTGTAGCTCACTAAGCAATCACGTTTCAAATTGTAATGACAACTTAAGGAGATATCAAGATGAGTAACAATGAAAATTGGACTGTTAACACAGGTGGCGGTACTTTCAACAGACATATTCAAGGTAGTTACATTCAGGGAAATTACTACGCCGCAGGAAAGCCTCAAAGCTTAGTAGAAGCAGCAAGCGAAATTCAAGCATTAATCAAACAGCTAGAAACAAGTTATCCTAGCGATACACCAGAAAGAGATAAGGTAGTGGCCAAGGAAGTGGTTAAACACCTCGAAAGTAACCCAACACTGAAACAAAAAGTTATAAAGGCTGGTACAGACGCTACTCTAGCAGCGCTAGAAAAAGCTATCGATAATCCGGTTGGGGCGTTTATTACTGAAGGAATCAAAAGCTGGAATGAATTTAGGTTATAATCTTTGTAAAGATTGGTAGCCAGCCTGGTGAATTTGTTATGGCATTAACATCTCGTGTTGTTCATAGCGACTCCGATATTCTAGGAGGAACTCCTGTGTTTGTTGGAACGCGCGTTCCAGTGAAAACTCTGCTTGATTATCTAGAAGCTGGTGATTCATTGGATGTGTTTTTAGACCATTTTCCTAGTGTCAGTCATGCACAGGCGATCGCAGCCCTTGAATTAGCAAAGGAAATGCTGACAGCCTATGCGAATCCTGCTTGATGAATGTGCCCCAAGACCTCTAAAGCGCGAACTTCTTGACTACGAGATACGCACAGTCGTAGAGATGGGATGGTCAGGGAAAAAGAACGGCGAACTGCTCAGGCTCATGAGTCAAGAGGGCTTCACGATTTTACTTACCACCGATCAAAATTTGCGCTATCAGCAAAACTTACAGCAAGCTGGAGTGGCCGTCGTTGTGCTAGTCGCATCCAGCAATAGGCTCCCCGATTTACTGCCCCTGATCCCAGATGCTCGTAACGTACTGAAGACCATTGCTCCGGGGCAAGTGATTGAAGTTGGAGATTCCTGAAATGGGACACAAATTGATATATGGAAATTCGTCCAATTAGAACCCAAACTGACTATCAGGAAGCCCTTCGAGAGGTTGTGTTGCTGTTTAATGCCGCTCCTAATAAACCTGAGTCCGATCGCCTAGATGTGCTCAGTACCCTCGTAGAAGCTTACGAGAAGGCGCATTTTCCGATCGAAATCCCCGATCCAATTGCAGACATTCAATACTACATGGATGCCCGCGGATGGTCTGGTAGCGATTTGGAACAATGTATTGGCAGTCGAGCTAAGGTGTCTGAGATATTATCTCGCAAACGCTCCTTGACTTTGGAAATGATTCGGAAGCTGAATCAAGAGTTAGGAATTCCCGCTGAGATTCTCATCCAGCCCTATCAGTCAATACAAACCCCCGCCTAACAAGAGAACACTATATTTTGGTTGGTTGGTAATTTTCCATCGCACAGACAATTCACCCCAACTGTCACAAAGCGGGATTTTGGATGAAATATTAACTATCTTGAATTGCGCGAGACATTGCCATATTTTGTGCTTGTTGCTGCATGAATTCAATGTCCGATCGCAACCAAGTGCGGGGCCCGCTGCATTGATGAGCAATTAACAGCCCCCACAGTCCTTTGTTTGTTAAAATTGGCACGACTAAGTTGGCGCGAACTTTCAGGCTACGCAGAAAATCTCGGTGGCATGGGTTAATTGGTTCTACTTCAATATCTGCAATTGCTCTAACTCTGCCCGCTTCGTACAAAGCAGCGTAGTCGCCGTTAAAACACTCATCTGGCCCCGTTGAACCCAAGATTGAGAGTTCGATCGCACTCAACATCTCGTAAGTCACTCGACCTTGCCACTGCTTGTAAAAATGATAAAGCACCGCGCGATCGCTCTGCAAAATTTCTCGAATGTCGTAGAGGGACGTTTCAATTAATACGTCGCGCTTGAGACGATCTGTCAAGCGGTTAACAATGTTTTGCAGGCGATCGCCAGACATGGTATTAACTCCTTTAATTGCTGGTACACTCGCCAGCTTTGAATTATTTAACTTGCACCCTCACAACACCTCAAATTTTTGCGAATCGGGATTCACGATCGCTCGAAAGTCAGTGATTTTTCGCTTAGCAGTTGTCTGGATGCCAGCAACATTATACTAATATTTTGACTGAGATAGCAATCTTTTCGGGAAACGGGCGAGCGGCTTTTTTTTTACGCACCCCTTTCGCGAAGAACCAGCGGCGGGACGCCTGTTCCACAAAGGAAGAGAAAAGGAAGAGTTTACAAGGGCTGGGAGAATTGCTAGATATGCCTAAAGTTGGTTCCTCTCAAAGAGAGGAACTGCTAGAATTTCTCGAAAGCTAGAGGAAGCATCAAATATGTCTGTGCTAGAAGCTGCTTGGAAACACGAATTTATCGCTACAAACGGCATCAAACTGCACTATGTCACTCAAGGTTCTGGGCCGCTGATGCTGATGCTGCACGGATTTCCTGAATTTTGGTATTCTTGGCGGCATCAAATCCCGGAATTTGCATCAGATTATAAAGTTGTCGCTGTGGATCTCAGGGGTTACAACGACAGCGACAAACCTCAGGATAAATCTGCTTACGTGATGGCAGAGTTTGTGCAAGATGTCAAGGGAATTATTCAGGGTTTGGGATACGAAAGTTGCGTCTTAGTTGGTCACGACTGGGGAGGCGCGATCGCCTGGAGTTTTGCTTATGCTTATCCCCAAATGGTGGATAAATTAATTGTGATGAATCTACCACATCCGGCCAAGTTTGCTGAAGGGCTACGCACTCCGCAACAATTGCTGAGAAGTTGGTACATCTTGTTGTTTCAGTTGCCAGTTTTGCCGGAGTTGTTAATTCAGTTGGGCGACTATCAGGCAATTGCTGCTGCTTTTGAAGGTATGGCAGTTGACAAAAACACCTTTACCCCCTCAGATATCGAAGCTTACAAAGATGCGGCTGCCAAACGGGGCGCTCTGACTGCTACTATCAATTATTACCGGAATATAGCTGGCGGATTTCTCGATCGCCAGAATTGGAGCGTGCTGCAAGTTCCGACGCTGATGATTTGGGGAGAAAATGATACCGCCCTCGGCAAAGAGTTAACCTATGGAACCGCAGATTACGTGCGGGATTTTCAGATTCACTACATTCCCAATTGCAGCCACTGGGTGCAGCAGGAACAGCCGCAGTTAGTGAATCGGTACATGAGAGATTTTTTGGCAAGCAAAGCTGTTTGAGCTGATATTTGGCACTTTTTTCGGCTGGCGCAGGGTTCTCCCCCGGGAGGGCTTTTAGTAATTTCAGTCTGGGACGTACTCCGCAGGCCCCCAAGAGTCAATCCAGGTGCGATCGATCCTGGGTGAAAGTGTGGGGTTGTCTTTTTTGACCAATTGCATCGCGCGATCGATTTCTTGCTGCTAGGTGAGGCGTTATTCTCGCCCGTTGACGACAACGCTGCGCCAGTGTTGGAAATCGCGGACTTCTTCCAGTAACGCGGCTGATGGCTAGGCTCGAAGAGGAGGGATTTATCGATCGATCGCATCCTCAATACATTGTTTTAACTTCGCGTTAGGAATGAGAATTAAATAACTTCCACAAGAATAATTAAAATTGTAAGTTATTTAATTCGCGATCCTTAGTTTGATTTTCACATAACAGATATAGCCTTACGAGCGTAACATGAGGTACTATCAGGCATCAGGCATCAGGCATAGGGCATAGGGCATAGGGCAAACAGGGCATTGGCCCGCGCAGGGCATTGGCCCGCGCAGGGCATAGGGAATACCTCACCACGCGATCGAACCGCTAGATTTTAAATCGCAGATCGGCGCAGCTCAACGCAGATATTTTTTAGATATCTGCGTCGATCTCAACTAATTTAAGTTGTCGCGATCGCCTTCAGCAGATAAGCACGGGTTCCTGTTTGGGTCGCGCCCGCCGCATTTTGGTAGGTGTAACTCCCGTAGGCAGAAATATCGCCGAAATTATTGATGCCCGTAGCATTAGTCAAAATCACCTTCTTGCCGCCAAAAGTCGGATTTGTGAGTGTCAGATTGTTCAAGTCTTTAATGACGCCGTTGTTCCAGACAAAGGCGCGGTTTTGAAGATTCCCATCCTGGGAGAAGCCGACCACTTGACCGAATTGGTTAATCCCGGCGGTTTGGCCGTTGGCGCCGCCAAAGCTGCCGAGGTTGATTTTTTGGCCGTCTTGCAACAGGAATGGGGAACTTGTGGCTGTCGCGCCGGTACCAGCGACAGTCCAACCGATGATTTGACCAGCATCGTTGATGTCGCGGGCAATGGCTTGTTCTGCCCCAAAGGTGCCGAGGTTGGTCAGCTTGTATTGCCCATCTGCGCCTTTCTCCCACAATGCCGCAGTGTTGACGGTTCTGCTGTTGAGTCCGTCACTGTCAAGCTGTCCGACCATCGCACCTTTATTGTTAATTCCATTCGCCAGACCGGTGTCGCCGCCCAAATCCGCTAGGGGGTTGATGAAACCCTGGTCTACATAAAGCGGGCGGGTGAGACCGGGCGCGTAGATGTGGCGGCCGGCGATTTGGTTTTGGTTGTTGATGTCGTAGAAGTAGGTTTCAAGACCGCCCAAGTCGGTGATTTGTAGGCTGTAGTCGCCGTCAGCCTCCTTTTGCCACAGCAAGCCGCGGTCTGTGGGCTGACCGGCAAATTCATCGCTGGTACCGACGATCGCCCCTAAATCGTTGATGGCTGCAGTAAAGCCACCACCACCCCGCTGAGTAACGGTTTCTCCGGTATTGGCACCGCTGCCGTTTTTCACGCCGGTGCTAGTCAGCGGCTTGAACACCCCGTTTTCCCAAATAAACCCTTGGTTGCGGAACCCCGTGCCAAGTGGTTCGGCGGTTTGGGAACGACCAACTATCTGTCCTCGGTCGTTAATGGCATTAGCTTGCGTGGCATTGCCTGTGGGAGCGATCGCACCTAGGTCAACAACTTGGTAACGGTACAGGGGAATGTCAGCGGAAACGAGAGCTTTTTGTACTCCTGTAGGTACGTCTTTGATGGTTGCCAACAAGTCATCTCCGGCTTTGACTAGGGTGCTGCCCAGTTCGGTGACCAAGGAGATGGATTTGCCGACAAGGCTGCCGCCTAAGCGCAGTTTATCTGCCAGCGCATTAAATCCAAATATGCTAACGGAACCTTCGCCAGCTTCGAGAACGATTTGATCGCTGCCATTGCCGACGGAAACTGAATCGTTGCCAGTTCCCGGTTCGATCGTGTTATCGCCGTCGCCTGCATTGATGTTGTCATCACCAAGACCTGTGTAGATTTGGTCGTTGCCGGCACCTGCAGTGACGAAATCGTTGCCGCTACCTGTAATTACCCGGTTGTTGCCTTTGCCGGAGAAGACGAGGTTGTTGCCTTCTCCCGCATTGATGATGTCGTTGCCTGCTTGGGCGTAGATGGTATCGTCGCCGGGGCTGCCGGTGATGGTTTTATTGCCTTCGCCAGCAAAGATGCTGCTTGGTCCTTCTGAGGCATTAATAATGTCTTTGCCTGTGTCTGCAAAAATCGTGCCGCTGCCGTCGCCTGTGATTAGGCTGTCATTGTTTTGGAAATTAATTGTCTGGCTGGCGGTTCTTTCTGCATTGAGGCTGCTGGGTGAGCCGATCGACTTTGACAAAGCATCCAACCGTGATAAGTCGCTGGATATTCCTAAGTCTGCCTGTGCGGTATTGGGAAATAGGGGGGGTGTTGTATTCGATGATGTATTCAGCAAGTTATCGGGAACCATTGAGAACTCCTTTGATATTTACGTTTTAGTTGTATTTGAGCGCGTGTAAAACGACACCCTAAAGTCAGACTTTGGGAGCAAAATTGATGCCGTAATCTCGAACAAACCTGACGAGATTTGAGTCGATTTATTGAAAAATCAACTAGAGTTTACTGGAATCTTTTTGTCGGTTAGTTGAGCGCAAAATTCTTAGTCCGTAGCACAGACATCTTGCCTGTAAATTGCGGACGCCAGCTTCGATTGCAACAAGTAAAAAACCGCCTGGTACTTAACCGGACACGATATAAACCGGGGCAAACCCATCTAATTTATAAGTTTTCCCACAAGAGCCTTTTTTAGCTTTCACAAGCGCTATCTGCGGGTCAAGCTATGTAAGTATCAGAAAATAATGTCGATCGCTCAGTCGATCGCAACCAGCTTTTTCTCTGACACGCTCGGATTATCTTCTAGCGTCAAAAGACGGGAAGAATCACGTATCTGCAATTACGTTTAATTGTCTTGCCCCAATTAATCTAGACGATGTAGATTGTAAGCCTATTGCTAATTAAAGTCAACTACTTAATAACTTTTTATTGTTTACTGAATGCTATTAGCCTCTAAAACTCCGCAATCATAAGACTTGCCATCCTACAGCTTGATTGTTTTACATCTCTTTAATAAGAATAATATCAACAAAGTTCATTAAAATTTGTTTAAGAAAACTAGCTAGTTGACAAGTTGGACTTACGGTCCTGGTCGCAACGCCGCTTTTGAATATTATTTTCAATAAATACCATAAATGCAAAACCGCAGGAGCCTCTGAAACATGGTTTAATTCTGGCTGATCTGGCAGTTGGTTCCTTTACTGCTACCAGCACTATTAGCTCAAAATTGCCACAAACTCCCCTGCGCTGGGTGCTGCAACCGGAAAGTGCGTGAAGCGCAGCTATCCCGTAGGGAATTGCCCAAACTCCGAATCGCCAGTCTCCTGATGCGATCGTCCGCTGGAATGCTCTGACATTAGATATAATCCGTGGGGCAAAAACATCGCTGCATAACCTCCGCGTGCAATAATTTAACGAGGGTTCACGCGGAGGTTAGGCGGCAAAAGCGATCGAGTACATCCTAGGCTTACCATCCTAACTCTCCTGACTGTCGCTATAAGTTTGAATTAAACGGAGATTTTTATTGATGAAGTATAATCGATTTCAAGAATTAGATATGATCAGAGGCTTTGCTGCCTGCTGGGTAGTGGCGGTTCATTTTTGGTACTTCAATTTCTTGCCTCCATTTTTTGGATACAGCAGCTTTTTCGAGTATGCAACAGCAGTAGGTCCAGCCTCGACGATTGCCAAGTTTTTTCCCCTGCCATTTAATAGTGCAGGCAATATAGCTTTTGATTTGCTGAATATATTTTTCTTGCTGGGATATCAGGGAGTTCATATTTTTTTCATTCTCAGTGGTTTTGGACTGGCTTATTCAAGAATTTTAAAACCTGATGAAAGCTGGAGCATTTTTATGAGAAAAAAATTTTTCCGGCTCTACCCTACCTACTGGATACTTTTAGCTGTATCTTTGATAATTCCTAGGTTAAGAGCGGATTTATTTTATGGCTATTTTGATTGGTGGTCATTTTGGAGAAGTTTTATAATTCTCGATAAAGCAATACCATTTTCTTGGTTTATGTTTCCACTAATTCAATTTTATTTGTGCTTTTTTTGGCTATTTAAATATTTACAAAAATTTTCTATTGGACAGTTTCTCTTCACTTCTTTTGTTATTAAAGTTATCTATACATTTTTAGTTTTAATGTTAGGCTTTAACAACGTATTTACACCAATATTGGGCGATCTCGCTTATCCAGGCTATTTAGCAATTTCAAGGTTATTTGAGTTTTGTTTAGGAATGGCAATGGCAAAGGTTTATGCAAGTAATCCTACTCTATTAATTAATTACCTAACTAAGCCAGTCACAATAGCCCTAGCAATAATTTTTGAAATATTGGGTATTATGGGTTCGTTCAAATTTTTAAATGAAATAAAATTTTTCGGCGTACTTTTACCTGTTGGACTGTCTTTTTATGATGCTTTCATTGGATTTGGGCTATTTGTAATTGTCTTTAATATTTTGAGAAACTTAATAAATTTCTCTGATTTAACAACTAGATTTTTAACATGGGTTTCTAAGATTTCCTATGAACTATATTTAACGCAGTTTATAGGGTTAATTGTAATACGAAAATTTTTTACTGTGGTGGTGCGAGGTGAACCTTCACTTGTGACTGCTAGCCGTGCTATTTTACTTTATATATTAATTCTTCAAATTTGTATAGTTAATGCTTGTTTATTACAACAGCTAACCAACTCGATCGCAAGTCGATTTAGATTAGCGATGGCTCCGTTTACATCGGGCGGCAAATAATATATAATCTGGCTACATGGGCATAGTCCACAGTCAGCCGATTTGAGATTCTAGATTTGAGAATCATACCAAATCCGCGTTAAAAATCGCCAATTGGACTCGGCGGTTGAAACCGCTACTCTACAAACGAAGTCCATTCCCAGGAGACTAAAGAATCAAGGGGGTAGAAATCCCGGATTGGGTATTACTCGCGTCAATCAGCCTGCAAAGGGACAAATCCGGGGGCTTTTGAGAAATGATGCGGATATTTTATGTATTTTAAAAGTTTTACTAAAGCGGCTAAGCCATGTGGGATGAGTCGCGTTATAATTTTTGACATTCCCAACCTAAAAAAATGGGCTCTAGCCAATCAAATTTTGGCAGTCAGTTTTTATGACACCAGATATATCAGAAGCCCAGCAGCAAAGAAATGACCGCATAATTGTCTTGGCGCTGACTTGTTTGACGCTGCTGGGACTGGCATTCCGCCTTTATTTGGCGTGGCGCACCAACCAAACTCTCACCGATACCCCCGCCCGTCTCATAGGCGATGAACCGGGCTATGAGTATTTGGCAGACGCGCTGCTGAAGGGTCATTTTTTTGATTGGCCGGGCCGGACGCCAATTTATCCATTTTTTGTGGCTGGATGCTATGCAATTTTTGGCCGTTCTCCGGCATCTGTAGTCTACGTACAAGCTTTTTTGGGGGCGACAATCATACCGCTAACTTTTATCCTAGCACGGCGTTTTACTGGCGCTCAAAGTTCCTTAGTAGCGGCTGGATTAATTGCGCTGCATCCCTCCCTGATTCTTCATGTCAGGCGGGTGCAAACAGAGGTTTTATACGCACCTTTAATACTTTTAACAGTGCTGGGTCTGCTGCGGGCATTGGAACAGCCGCAGTGGCAAAATTTTTCATTAGCAGGTGCGCTGTTGGCAATTACGAATCTTTGTCGGCCGACAGGGATGTTGCTTCCAGCAATTGTGCCACTATTGATGCCGCGCCAATGGCCTTTTAAGCGCAAGATAGCTTTGTTTATGGCTTATTTGGGCGCAATTATCATAATTACTGCACCTTGGACTTACCACAATTATCGAACTCACAAGACTTTTTTGATTTACAGCGTTTCTACGGCCCTGCTGTGGCAAGGAAGTCCTGAGTTTTATCATTTGGCCTATGAACAAGTGCCAAAACGCAATGTGGTTCAGATTTGGGATGAAGAACTGAATCCGGATCGGAATGGGGGACACAATGCTTTTACAATTGAGGGCGATCGCTATTTTACTAAACGGGCGATCGCTTCAATCCTCCGCGAGCCTGCTGTCTATCTATGGTATTGTTTGCAAAAAGCAGTTTTTTTATGGTTGGGAAACCCTATGAGTGACTGGCCTTATCACGCTATGTTTAATGTGGAGGCAATGCGGCCATTCTTTTCGCCACAACGGATTGTCGGCATTTTATGGTCGCGAATTTTGCCTGTATTTGCTGCTTTGGGCATGATTGTTTTGCGGCATCGCTGGCGGGAGTTTTTGCCGCTGTTGCTAGTCTGTGGCTATTTTACTTTGATTCATTCGCTCACTTATGCAGAAGTTCGCCACAGCGAGCCGCTGCACCCGATTTTGGCTGTCGTAATTGCTACGGCTGCGGGAGAACTTCAGCGTCGGTTGAAGTTAATTAGTCAGTAGGTATTAGGCAGCAGGCAGTTTGTGCAGGCTAAAAGTTGCTATGATAGAGGGGTATATTATGTCCGGTTAAATAGTTATAATACTAGAGACCAAAAGTAGTGCCGAATCCTATAAGCTATCGACTACATCCTGTACCATCCTAACTATCCTGGCCTTTGCTATAACTTTGAGTTAAGCGGATATTTTCAATTATGAAATCTAATCGATTTAAAGAATTAGATATGATGAGAGGCTTTGCCGCATGCTGGGTACTGGGCATTCATTATTGGTCTTACAATATCATCCCTCCATTTTTTGGATACACCAACTTTTTGGAGTATCTAAAAGTAGTGGGTCCAGCCTCGACGCTAGCCAAATTTTTCCCCCTCCCATTTAATGGTGTGGGCAATATAGTTTTTGATTTACTGAATATATTTTTCTTGCTTGGATATCAGGGAGTTCATATTTTTTTCATTCTAAGTGGTTTTGGGCTGGCTTATTCAAGGATTTTAAAACCTGATGAAAGCTGGATCACTTTTATGAAAAAAAAGTTTTTCCGGCTCTACCCTACCTACTGGATACTTTTAGTTGTATCTTTGATAATTCCTCGGTTAAGGTCAGATTTATTTTTCGGCTATTTTGATTGGTTTTCATTGTGGAGAAGTTTGATAATTCTCGATAAAGCAATACCATTTTCTTGGTTTATGTTTCCACTAATTCAATTTTATTTGTGTTTCTTGTTGCTCTTTAAATTTTTACAAAAATATTCTGTCTCACAGTTTATTTGGACTTCTTTGTTAATTAAATTAACCTATACATTTTTAATCTTAATGGTAGGTTTTAACCTATCTTTACAACAAAAAAAAATAATAATAGGCGATTTCGGTTATCCAGGCTATTTAGCAATTTCAAGGTTGTTTGAGTTTTGTTTGGGAATGGCAATGGCAAAGGTTTATGCAACTAATCCTAATCTATTAATTAATTACCTAACGAAACCAATCACAATAATCCTAGCAATAATTTGTGAACTAGTTGGTATTATGGGTTCGTTAAAGTTTGCTAATAACCTAAAAATTTTAGGCGTAAATTTTCCTTTAGGACTGTCTTTTTATGATGCATTTATTGGATTTGGCATATTTGTGATTGTGTTTAATGTGTGTAGAAAGTTGAGCAAATTATCTGACTTAACAACTAGATTTTTAACAGGGCTTTCTCATATTTCCTATGAACTATACTTGACGCAGTTTATAGGGTTAATTATTATAAAAAAGTTTTTTATTGTGCTTGTTCAAGGTGAACCTCTTCTTTTGAGTGCTGGTCGTGCTATTTTAGTTTATGTATTAATGATTCAAATTTGTATAGCTATTGCTTTTTTATTACAATACCTAACAAACTCGATCGCAAGTCCATTTAGATTAGCGATGGGTTCCTTTAGTTCTGGAATAAAATAACCTAAATTCGTAGTTAATAGTCAAGTGTTATCAAAAACTAGAATTCTGAATTTGTTTCTCGGTCTTTTAATGGCCCTCAGCCTTGAGTTGTTCAGCGGAACGACAACTTTTGCTCAAAGCATCGAAACAATTAAATTTTCCGGCAATGCTGCGGGTGTTAGCACTCGCTACATCGGTGCAGTCGAGGGCAATATCAATTTCGACATCAAAGATTTGCAAGATTTGGGAATTAATACATACCGCATTTACGGCGGTATGTCTCGATGGGAACCTGAAGATGATGATGGTAAATACGGCTGGCCGTCTATTGACGAAATTAAGGCAAATCCAAATATAATTAATTGGGCGCCCTGGGATCGGATTATGACGGATCCGCCCCAGGGTAGCGATTATTGGTGGTCGGGAGGACCCGGCACAGTTTGGCAAGGCAATGCCAAAACTATTTTTAATAGTCTCAAACAAGCAAATATTCGCCCGGTGGTGAGTATTCGGAATGTTGACAATGGCTGGAATCCGAGTTGGGCTCTGCAACTGAATCCGCCGCGCGCCAAAGAAGATTGGAACGAGTGGTGGGAACACGTTTTTGCTACGGTTTATTGGCTGAATGTTCGCAATGATTACCGCGTTGATGATTGGGAAATTCACAACGAACCGGACAATCGCCTTATGGGTTGGGGCGGGACTAGGGCTGACTATTTTGAATTGGTTAAGGTGGCAAAAGATGCGATCGACTTTGTTTACAAAACTTATTTGCCTTCCCGCCCTTACCGCATCCACGGGCCGAAAACTGTAGGCGGCAGCAATTGGCCGGCTAGTGCTTTGCGAGAAATTCCTAATTATTTCGATACTGTCAATGTCCACAACTACGAGGCAGATATTTCTAACTACACCCGCAAAGTGCGCGGCTGGATGAACGGTACTGTCCGCGCTAACTCGCAGCTTTGGGTAGGAGAATGGGGAACTTACGAGATTAGCTATAACGATTTATCTTTAGCTTTAAATTTGATTAAGAATTTGATTCGAGGTTCCCAACCGGGGGATAATTATATTTACGGCAGTCACATATTCTGTTTGTACGACTGGGGAAAGCCGCCAGCGCTAGAAGGTTTGCTGGGGCCATCCGCGACGCGGCGCGCGGGCTACTATGCTTTGCGGATGGGAATTAGGGCTTTGCAGGGCGGGAAAACTACCTTTTTTCCTATCACTAACAGTTCGGATTTAATGGCAGTTGCAACTCTCGATACTAGCAACAATGTTTACTTGCTGGTTGTCAACGATAGATCCAAATCTTACACGGTTAATGCTGATATTTCGGCTCTGGTCAAAGCCGGTAATGGCACGGTGCGGGAGTTCAGTTCTCAGAAAATGGATGAGGTTGCTGGTAGCTTAACCCTCAAGGGTGGTAATGCGAGTTTTGCGGTGGCGGGGAACAGCGCTATTCTCATCAAGTTCGATCGCCAGAATTGAAGCTTAAATCCTCGGGGTCATAATTGCCCTAAGATAGAATTAGTTATGATCAGAATTATTTATTTTCGGCAGGTTTGGCCCTCGATCCCTCGAGTCCTTGAACCCTGGAACCCCTAATTGCACAGTAGCAATACCTAAGCAATACCTAAATCGTCATGTTGTGATTCCCCTCCTGTCGCTGGTAAATTGGTAGCGTGCAGGTATCTTGCCTCAAACAGAATCCGAGCGAGAGTTCCGTTGAGGGCGAGAAAGTAGGGTGCAGTCTAGACAATCGCAGAAATTCTTGCTCGTAAACCCGCAGCAGTTATGCTAAGCGAGGAATTGCCCGCCAGCCTTCATGTCCGCCCTCTGGCAGATAGCATGGGTTCTGAAAGTCAGAACCGGTCAATTATCAGGAGTTGGCACCGAATTAAATTTCAATGCCAAGATGCTGGAAGTATCGGTGATTCTAATCGTACAGAAACTTTGAGGGCGCTGGGAAATCTCGCGGGTAAAGCCTCTCAATCAAGCTGCTGCTCGCGATCGGGTTTTTCCAACAAATATAACTTTTATGCCCCCTGATGTTTATTCCCTCCCTCAATCAGGTCATTAACCGCCATCCCCTCACTGTCACCCCTGAGACGCCCGTAGAAGAGGCGATCGAGCTGATGAGCAGCACAGGAGCCAGTTACGTCCTCGTGGTAGAACCGCGCGGGAATTCTCAATTCGGAAATCCCACGAACGGGGCTTCCCCACAGTCGCGGCAACAGTCGGGTTTCTACAACGGCCTACCGCGTGCGGTACACGCAGGAGGCAACAGGCTGCGTCTGGCCGGCTCCGAAGCGACTCTACCGGGCGGCCAGACAGTGCTGGGGATTTTTACAGCGCGAGATGTCGTACAGCTAAATTCGATCGGCGCTGCTTTGAGCGGATTTGCCATCGAGCAAATCATGATCAGAACCGTAACTGTAGCCCGAGAATCGGAAATCCCCGACTTTTTTGCCTTAGCAAATCTGCTGGAGAAAAATAAGATCAGCCATTTGCCCGTCGTCAGCGACACTGAAGAACTTGTCGGTTTAATTAGCCCTCAAAGCTTGGTGCTTTTGTTGCAGGGAATTGGGGACTCGACGACACAAAAAGCAATTAGCAGCGCTTCGCCACCTGCGGTGGATTTCGCGTTCCCTCCGCCGCTGCCAATTCTGCATCCGAAATTAGAGCTGCCCGCGAGTTTAATTAAACTTTATCAAATCCCTCAAATCTCGGCCTCGCGAATTATTCACGCTCCTGCTAGTTGTTCGGTTCGCTATGTGGCGCAACTGATGTTCAGACACAATGTTACCTATGTATTAATCACTGAAACCCCCGAACCACACTCGACTGGTGCTGCTCAAAATTCCAAATTTCCAAATCCCAACATTCACAAACTGGTTGGGGTGGTAAGTTCGCGGGACATCGTGCAGTTGCAGGCCCTGGGAAGAGACTCGAACAAAATTAAAGCAGGAGCGATTTGCAGCAGTTCGCCGCCACTGGTGCGATCGCACTCTACCCTGGAAGCAGCAATCACCCTGCTGCAAAAAAACTACTGCCAGTTGCCTTTATTAGTCATCAACGAAAGCAATCACCCGATCGGGATTGTGAATCCTAAAACTATCCTTTTACAAGCACTGGATTCAAAATCTCTGCATTCTGGCTTGATCGCTTTGCAGCGCCAGCTAGAATCTAGCAACGCTCAATACAAAAAACTTTCAGCAGAAATACAGGGGAGGGCAGCAAATAGCCACCTCGCGGCTGAAATTTCTCCTCACAGTTTTGTGGAGCGCCCAAATCTCCCCGCAGCAGTCAACAATCACGGGATTTGGGACTGGAATCTCGAAACAGATGAGTTTTTTTATTCGGTGCGGTGGCAAGAAATGCTGGGCTACAAAGAAGGGGAAATCTCGAATCGCCGATCCGAATGGTGGAGTCGCATCCACCGAGATGATATTGACGGAGTAAAGGCCGCTTTAGAAGACCACTTCGCCCAAAAGACAGCGGATTTTGCAGCAGAATATCGGATGTACTGCAAAGACGGCAGCACTATCTGGGTGCTGAACCGGGGTCAAGTTTTGCGCAGCCCTACGGGCAAACCGCTGCGGGTAGTAGGAACTCATACAGATATTACTCCAAACAAGCAGTTAGAACTCAAAAAACCGGCTCACGCTCGGGAGCAATTCCAAGTATTTGACTCTTTGAAAGGAACAGTAATTTTCCAGATAGATGCGGCGGGGGTTTGGACATTTCTCAACCGCGCTTGGACGGAAATTACGAATTTTTCGGTTGCCGAAAGTTTGGCAACTAATTTTTTAGATTGGGTGCATCCAGATGAGCGCGCAGAATGTGCAAATTTCTTGGAGTCTTTGCTGTCGGGCAAGTCGGAATTTGAACGGCGAGAACTGCGATTTAAGTACAAGTCGGGCTCGGAAAAAAACTCATGGGAAATTCACAGTAATGATAACTTTATTTCTGTTGAAATATATGCCCAAGTCGAGCGGAATTCCCAAGGCGAAATAACGGGAATTTTAGGGACTTTGCACGATGTCTGCAACCGCATCGAAGGGGTTGAGAAACTGCGGGAAAGCGAGCGGGCAATTCGATCGCTCTACGAGGTAATGGTGAGCTCGGAAGGCTCTTTTGACGATCGAACGCTCCGGTTGCTGGCAATGGGTTGCAGTCAGTTTGGGATGGATATCGGGCTGTTGGGCAGGGTTTTGGGCGATCGCTACGAAGTGATCGCGGCTTATGTACCGGAAGATTTTCCCTTTGGATTTGCTAAAGGAGACGGTTTTTCTTTGAGCAGGACCTTCGAGCGAGAGGTTTTGCGATCGAGCGAACCTATTTCTATCGAATCAGCCGGCACTACTGAGTGGCGCAACCACCCCGCTTACAGCGTGCGCAAGTTGGAGGCTTTTGTGGGGACGAGGGTAATGGTACAAGGGCGAGTTTTTGGCACTTTGAGCTTTACTTCCCGCACCAGTAAATCTCCTTTGAAACCGCTGAATTTTGAAATTTTAAAGTTGATGGGCAATTACATCGGCGCGGAAATTGCCCGCGAAGAGCGAGAGCGAACTTTACAACGTCAGTACCAGCGCGTTTTACTGCTCAAACAAATTACTCAAAAAGTACGATCGACCTTAGATACTCAAGAAATTTTTCAGACGACAGCTACCCAAATTGGTCGCGTATTTGGCGTCAATCGCTGTACAATTCACACCTATCTTTCCCAACCTTATCCCCACCTTCCTTGCGTCGCGGAATACTTAGAACCAGGTCACGAATCGGCTTTAGATTTAGAACTTTCTGTCACTTATAACCCCTACACAGAAAAACTCCTGGCTGAAGATATAGCCCTGGCATCTCCCGATGTGTTTGCCGATCCTTTGCTCGAATCTTCGGGACCGATGTGCCGCCGCATCGGATTAAAATCTATGTTGGCGGTTCGCACTTCCTATCAAGGAAAACCGAATGGAATTATTACTTTGCACCAGTGCGATGCAACTCGCCAGTGGACTCCAGACGAAATTGAACTGTTAGAAGATGTTGCCGCTCAAGTCGGAATTACGTTAGCTCAAGCACAACTTTTAGAAACGGAAGTTGAGCGACAGCGACAGTTAGCCGAGCAAAATGAAGCTTTGGATCAAGCGCGACAAGCGGCGGAAGTTGCTAACAGAGCTAAGAGCGAATTTTTAGCGACTATGAGTCACGAAATCCGCACTCCGATGAATGCGGTAATCGGGATGACTGGCTTGCTGCTAGATATGGATCTAACTCCAGAACAGCGGGATTTTGTGGAGACAATTCGCACCAGCGGCGATGCTTTGCTGACTATTATTAACGATATCCTCGACTTTTCCAAGATTGAATCGGGAAAACTGGATTTGGAACGCAGCCCCTTCGAGCTGCAAAACTGTATAGAAGAATCTCTGGAATTGCTGGCTCCGAGAGCATCAGAAAAAGGTTTAGAGCTGGCTTACTTTATTGACTCTTCTGTTCCGAAAAACATTTTAGGAGATGTCACTAGGCTGCGCCAAATCTTGGTAAATCTGCTGGGCAATGCAGTTAAGTTTACAGAATCGGGAGAAATTGTCGTCTGCTGTACGGCTAAGAAAATTGAGCAGGTAGCTGCTAAGAGTTTGCCGGAAACAATCAATATTCTAGACCCGCAACGGCTAGCAATTAACCAGGGACAGTTGGCACGTAGCAGACAATACGAGATTCAATTTGCTGTCCATGATACGGGAATTGGCATTCCGCCAGACCGGATCGATCGCCTGTTTAAAGCTTTTTCGCAGGTGGATGCTTCGACAACGCGACATTACGGCGGGACGGGTTTGGGGCTGGCTATCAGCCAGCGTTTGAGCGATATGATGGGGGGTAGAATGTGGGTTGTCAGCCAGGTTGCTCCGGGAAGTTCTAAGTCTCAAACGGCAGTTTCTGCGAGCAAACCAAGTATCGCTGGAAGGTGCCCTCCGGAATTTACTCCGCCGTCGATATCGGGTTCGGGTTCGATTTTTTATTTCACGTTGGTTGCTGAAGCTAATGACATCCGGCCTGAGGAAAAAAGACCGGAATTTGCCGCTGGTAAGCGCTTGTTAATTGTCGAGAATCATAGCATTAATCGGCAAGTTTTGATCCGGCAGGCAGAGTCTTGGGGCATGATACCGGTGGCTGTAAGTTCGGGTGCTGAGGCTTTGGAAATCATCAAAGAAAACTCGGCGCTGGATTTAGCTATTTTGGCGATGAATCTACCAGATATGGACGGTGTGGCTTTGGCTGTGGAGATTCGGAAATTTGAGATGAGCAATTTGTCAAGCGGCGGCATAAATCAGAATTTGATGAAAGTTAAAACCCCGCGCAAAATGGCGCTACCTTTGGTGCTGTTTACTTATTTAAGCAAGGCGGAAGTTTGGAAAAAACTTGAAACTACAGAAGTACATTTTTCGGCTTTTTTAACTAAGCCTCTAAAACAGTCTCAGTTTTATAATGTGTTGCTGCAAGTTTTTGGATATGTTAGCGGGAAAAGCGGCAGGGGAGAAGTTTCAAATGTGGTAACTTTGACTTCGGGATTGAAGTATTTTGAAAATTCTCAAGAACAGCACCGCGTGCGGAGGACGCCTGCCGTTTTGAGGCAGGCTGCTACCAATTCTGCAGGACTTGATGCAGCTACTTCTACTCAGATTCGGATTTTGCTGGCCGAGGACAATGTGGTGAATCAAAAAGTCGCTACACATTTGCTCGACAGGATAGGATATCGGGCTGATATTGCGGGTAATGGGTTGGAGGTTTTGGAGGCCCTGAAGCGGCAATCTTACGATGTTGTGCTGATGGATGTGCAGATGCCGAACATGGACGGGTTGGAAGCGACGCGCCGCATTTGTCAGGAATGGCCGGCTAACCAGAAGCCGAGAATTATTGCGATGACTGCTAATGCGATGCAGGGCGATCGCGAAAAGTGTCTGGCAGCAGGTATGGACGATTATATTACTAAGCCCGTGCGCCGGGAAGAGTTGGCGCTCGCCTTGAGCAAGTGCTCACCTCTGGAGCGGGATAAATTCGATGCCGTTACTGAGCCGAAAAATCAAGATATTTCCGAGAAACTTGACAGTGAGGATGCTGGATATTCGATTGTTCAAGCGGGAGCAGATTCGCCAATTGATTTTCATGTTTGGCACAATCTCCGCGACCTAGACGATGAGGAAGACCCGGATTTTTTGGGGGAGCTGATTAAGATATATTTGTTAGACGCACCACAGCAGTTAGAAACTATTAAGGAGGCTATTTTTCTCGGCGATGCTGATAGTTTGAAGCTGGCTTCTCACACGCTGAAGTCGAGCAGCGCCAATTTAGGAGCCGTGTCTTTTTCTGCGGTTTGCAAGGAGTTGGAGTATATGGGCCGCGTGGCGGTTGAGTCTGGAGGGGAACAGGTTTTTGATGTGAGTACGGCGCGCGATCGCCTGTTGGAAGCCCAAGCGGAGTGGGAAAAGGTGCGGGCGGCTTTTGAGACGGAATTGGAAACGGGGAAGTTGCGATCGCAACTGGGATAATTAGTAATTGGTAATTGGTAATTGGGAATATAAACATAAATCCCTTCTGGGGCGGGTTGACCAAAATCTCTAATACAAGCCAGAAAGCCAAGTAAACCCGCCCCAACCGCAACCAGGATGCTTAATTAACCCCACTCGATATAATATGATGTCCGGTTTGCCCGTAATTAGCGAGTGTTTGTAGTGATCACTTTATACCAAATCCGCCTTAAATACCCCCTTTATCTCTTAGTCCCCTTGGAGTGGACGAAAGTTTGACTTTATGCAGCGGTTTCAACCGCCTTTTGATAAAAGGGGTAGCTTTCCCAGGATTTGGTATTAGTCCTCTCTCTATGTATGAATTAATAAGGACTAAAGTCCTTACTGCGAACAGAATTATAGTTGTCTAACGGGACATGATATAATAGAGGATTACCCATTACGAGGATAGCTATTTAACTTTCGCCTAAATACGCTTTGCGAACAGTTTCATTTGACTGCAAATCGCTAGCTGTACCGGCGACTACAACCTGACCGGTTTGGATGACATAGCCGCGGTGGGCTACACTTAAAGCCATGCGGGCGTTTTGTTCCACCAGTAAAATAGTTGTTCCTTCAGCATTAATATCGCGGACGATCGCAAAAATTTGACTGACTAACATCGGTGCCAAACCCATACTCGGCTCGTCCAATAATAACAAGCGGGGGCGCGACATCAAAGCCCGGGCGATCGCCAGCATTTGCTGTTCGCCGCCGCTGAGAGTTCCCCCTTTTTGACTAATTCTTTCTCGCAAACGGGGAAATAAATTTAATGCTTTTTCCATATCTGACTTGATACCGAGAGTATCGTTGCGCAGATAAGCACCCATTTCCAGGTTTTCTTGCACCGTCATTCGCGGAAAAATTAGCCTCCCTTCCGGACTTTGAGAAATCCCCAAACGGACGATCGCCTCTGTAGATAGTGCTTCTAAAGGCTTTCCCTCAAATAATACAGTGCCTTGGCGCGGGCGCAGCAGTCCTTGAATCGTGCGGAGAGTTGTAGTTTTCCCCGCCCCGTTGCTGCCAATTAATGTCACAACTTCTCCCTGCGAGACTGTTAGCGATACTCCTTTGAGAGCGTGGATATTTCCGTAGTAGGTGTGAATGTCTTTGATTTCCAACATAATTACTCTTTCTGCTTTGTCCTTTATTATATTATCCCGAATGATTATAAAGTTTTATTGCATTTATTTAAAATTAACCTTTTTTAGATTAAGCAGTAATTTTACTTAAATCAACACCAGCCCTAGCTCCCATACCATGTATTTTTTGCAGTTGTTGCGGCCTACTTTAAAATTTTAATTAAGCACCAGATCTCTTTACAAGAGTTTTACAAAAATCTCTAACTACAATACTTCGGACAGTTTTTGATTGCCAACCGTAGAATCAGGGTTTCAAGGCTCCAAGGCAAGTTCTCTACCAACGGAAAATCGAAGGTTTCAGACGGCGAACTAAAAACTTTCCGGACTATTGTAACTATAGAAGTATTATTAATAACTAAGTGAAACCCACCGCTACAAATTACCAATAATAACACTTAAATTTGTTGTAATTTAAGGAAAGTTACCATGCAATTAAAGCACAGTCCCCGAGCGATCGTATTTTTATTAGCAACTCCTTTAGTAACCGGCTTGACTGTAGGCATTGCCCCTAGCAGTGCTGCAATAATCGCAGGTTCTGCGGCAGAAGTAACCATTTACAACTTCAGCCACAAACCGCAGGGGAATGGTACAGTTGCTAACACTTACACTGAGACAACAGCTAACAACGGTTTAGTTATTAGCGAGGCGATGGCTGAGGCAGTTTTTCTATCTAACGGTCAGGAATTGTGGACAAAAATTTACTCGCAAAGTCAAGTCCAAGGTGACGGCAATAACTATTCCGGTTTTGCGAAAACTCAAGCAATAGTGTTCGGCGACTTCGACATTGATGCTGCAGAAACTTTTTCCTTCAATTTGAAGACAGTTTTAGATCTGGTAACATCAGTTGACAACCGCGAATCTGAAAGCGCCAGGGCGAGGGGCAGTATATCTTTCTCCTTGATTAACACTGTTACTAACATTCTGTTTGACTCTTTTCAAATTTCCAGCGGTTTAGACTCTTCTACTGGTCATTATTTAAATTTTTTACCCAGCAACAGCTTTAATCCCACAGCAATTAATTTTAATTTAATTGCTGAAGGAAGTGTAGTACACAGCAGCCTGTCTACTTCAGGGGCGTATTCGCGGAGATTCGACAGCGCCGCTAGCTTAAGGTTAATACAAGTTAACAACAATATCGCAGAGGCAGAAGCAGTTCCCGAACCGAACACATTATTAGGTACTGCAATATTTTTAGGAGTGTTTTTCAGGAGGCGAAAACTCAATAATAAATTGTCTCAAGTCAAATCAAAAGTTTAGGAACAACCCCCAACATTAAGCCGTAGGGTGGGCAAGGCTCACCTCCTCTAGTTTCCGTTGAATT
Source organism: Microcoleus sp. AR_TQ3_B6 (assembly GCF_036702785.1). Taxonomy (NCBI): domain Bacteria; kingdom Bacillati; phylum Cyanobacteriota; class Cyanophyceae; order Oscillatoriales; family Microcoleaceae; genus Microcoleus; species Microcoleus sp. AR_TQ3_B6. Next base: position 40,388 of record NZ_JAUBVJ010000060.1, read on the forward strand.
GCTGGTTATAAAATTCTGTCGCCCGGGGCAGGTTGATAAATATTATCAATTTGAATTACAGATTGTTGGTGAAACCCGCCCCTAATTCTCTGGCGGTTAATTTGCCAGAAACTATATCACTTCTTCCTAGCAGGCGCACCGAGTGCCTCGCTTATATGTAGGCCCACAATACCCATTAACCATGGCCATCTTCTTCTTTTCCCAAATATGCCTCAATCACCCGAGGATCTGCGCGAACTTCTGCCGGAGTCCCCTCAGCAATTTTAGTACCGTACTCCATAACACTAACGCGATCGCTAATTCCCATCACCACCTTCATATCATGTTCAATCAGCAAAATACTCAAATCCAACTCATCGCGAATCCGGTAAATAAAGCGAGTTAAATCAGCCGTTTCGTTCGGGTTCATCCCCGCAGTTGGTTCGTCCAACAGCAGCACTTTCGGATCGGAAGCCAAAGCCCTCGCAATTTCCAATCTCCGCTGGTCGCCGTAGGAAAGGTTTTTTGCCAACTCCGGCGCTTTAGAAGCACCTAAACCGACAAAATCCAGCATACTCAAGGCTTTTTTCTTAGCTTCCCGTTCCTCCAAAATCACAGTCGGAGTCCGGAGGATTGCACCCAACAAACCTGTTTTTAATCGGCAGTGTCTACCTACTAAAACATTATCCAGCACAGTCATGTTGTTAAACAAGCGGATATTTTGAAAAGTTCTAGCAATGCCGAAAGTTGTCAGGCGATCCGGCGCTAAACCGGTAATATTTTTATTTTCAAGTACCAACTGCCCCCCACTCGGTTTATAGATGCCCGTAAGCATATTAAAAAATGTGGTTTTTCCGGCACCGTTGGGGCCGATCAAACTAGCGATCGCTCCTTTTTCCAAAGTTAAGCTGACCTGATTTACCGCAGTCAAACCCCCAAATCTCATTGTAAGTTGTTGTGCTTCTAATAGTGACATTATGGTTGTGTTTCCTAATATTAGTTTAGTTGTTAGAGAATTGCCCCTTGAGTTTCAGGACAAAAACCGTGGAAAATAAAATGACACTGGAAGTTTTTCACTGGCGTCAGGTATTATGCTAAGGCGGATGTGGTATAATATCTCTCCAGCGTCTAGCTTCAATGTGGTGCTGTCTTAGCAATCGGTTAAAGTCTTCGGTATCAGTTGTTGCAATGATTACATCTATTCCTATTCTCTTAATAATGATGGCTTGAGCGGCTATAATTAAATCTGCATCGTAGGCTGTATAAGAATTATTGCGTGCAAAAGCCCATAGCTCAGCCGCTTCTTGCATTACGTTGCCCTCTTCGCAAGTAACTGGAAAATATACAACTTTTTTTGTGATTAGCGCATCTAGTTTTTCAATAGCTTTAAGAGCTTTTTGTTTCTCTTCTAGTCCAGATTTGCGATCGCGGATTCGTCTGATATGCTCGCGCCTTGCTTCATAGTTTACGATTTCGGATATAACTACACGATATCCCTCATTTGTTAGCCTCTCTAACCACTCATTACATTCAATTGCTTCTCTAATCGATTCCCTAACTTCACTTTCAGCGTTTTGAACCAACCTATTTTTGCTTTGGTCAACAAGGAGATGTATGAGTTTTCCGACGACACCCGTATCTAAAAAAATTAACGTACTCATGAATTAGGTTGCTAGTTGTCTGATAGCTTTTCCAGCTCATTAATGTACTCTTCACGCCAGGAACGCAGAGTTTTAATGAGTTCTTCTTTATCATCTGTTGTTAGTGGATTGTTGGCTTCTTCATAGAGTGATTTATACGAAAATTTTTTGCGGTCGTGCCTATCAATTTCCCATAATATTGCTTTGGCTGCATTTCTTATGTTTATGGCTCCGCTGGTGATTTCATCTGCTGGTCTTTTCTTTGCATAATCTTCAAATGTTTTATAGCTGATTAGTGTCTGAGCTAGAGCTTTGACTAATTCGCGACCTCTTTCGGTAAAGAAGCTGAGATAATTTTCTGCAATATCTAATAAATCGATGAGTCCTGTGTAAAATAATCCTAGTTGTTTTACTTCGTTGTCTTCAACAGATGCAGCAAGCGTACAAACTTTGGAAGATATCATTTTTCTAGATATTTTAGCCCAAAGTTGTACATTTTCTATGCCATCAACAGCTTCCTTCGGGGCAAAGTCTTTGTACTTTGTCTTAAATACTTCGACTCTAAGTTCAAGTTCTTCTAAGCTTTTAAATCTCTCCGCAGGATTGCTTTCTGATTCAATATGGAGATAAAGGTCGTAGATTGACAGCAGTTCTCTAATACCTTCCTCTGGTGCCAGAGCATCTTGAGATTGGAATGCTTTTTCTAAGGATTGTTGTATCGCTGCAAATTGTTCTCCAACTCCCTTAATTTCTTCGGTGTCATTGCTGTTTTCAATGATTTGTTTGGTCGCTAAAGTCATAGCTTTGAATAATTGGAGTGATTCGACCTTGGCCAGACGATACAGAGGATGGCTAATCCTGCTGCCGTGACGGTCAAGCTGGTTAATTCCTAGTTTAGCCTACCTGAGACATTGGCAAATACTTTTGGAGGCATTAGGGTACAGCATTGATACACGCCTAACTAACAGCAATCGTAACACCATCAGCACCTTCTTGTTGGGTGGCAAACCTAAGAACGTCTCGATCGCGATAGTTTGTCCTGCGTCGTAGGAAAAGTCGGCTCAATCGGGCGTTGGAATTTGTTCTTAAAGGAGGTGAGCCACGACTTCCTTCAGTTGACACGCAGCGAAGCATCGCCTCGGTGCCTTTCTGCAACAAAAGTTAATACAGTCCTATTTACTTTTGTCCGACTACTTACTGCATTTTCTAGCGTACAGACAAAGTGCGATCGTCTGCGATCTGCGGTGCGCCAGCAGCCAATTGTGTCAGTTAAGTCAAATATCGGGACTGACGCACCCGACTGCATTCTCTAGCGTACAGACAAAATAAAACTTAAAAAGATTAGATTCTAGCGAACGGCCAGGGCGATATTGTGCGTGTAAATCGGCCGTCGAAAAGTTTTCAATAACTTTGAGATTGAGTTCGTCAGCCAAAGTTGCAATGTTTTCAAACCCAGTAATCCACGGTGCATACATACTTTCGTATTTATCTATGTAATCATTGATATCTTGGTAACCCGTCGTTCTCAAAATCACCTTTTCCGACATATAATCAAAGGACAATCGGAAATTATGAACATTGTCGCGAATTTGCTCTAATACAAATATTACCTCTTTTTTGTCAAGCAAGGTAGTGTTGCCTTCCCACAAAAAATATGTCGGTCGAGCGAAATCAAATTCACTCTGTTTCAGCAAGGGGATTAAACCGTCTTTTACGTAATCGCCGGGAAGGTAGCGAACATTTGCCGTAACTTTGTTAGCTTTGAGAGTTTCTGCTTTTAATTGAAGAGTTGCCTGGTCGTCTATTTCAAAATAACTTACTTTTTCGCCATTAATTCTAGCAGCGCGAGTATCCAAACCCGAACCTAAAATAACTACTTGTTTGCAACCTCCTAAAATTTGATTTGATAAAACATCATCAAAATATTTAGTCCGCAACTTAACCATTTCTTTAGCGGCGGGAGAGTTTTGAGCTATGTGGCTAGCTATTTTTTTTGTTTCCTCATTCAGCCAGATTTTTACTACATTATCAGTGTAAAGAGGAATTGCCTCTTCATTCTCTTCTGCTCTAAATTCCGCAACGATAAAAGCAGTACCAGTTACATTTTTCATGGCTAATCTTGCCCCCTTACTAAGTAGTTGGTTACCAATAAACGTTAGATGGGGAGGGGAGTTTTACACTCATACACTACCTAACCTCCTAGATTCTTAGCTAAACCCGCCTACAAAATACTAGGTTTTTTTTCCTTACCTACTTATTGACTTCTCGCATCGGCTAAAGACTCATTGCTCTCTTCATCATCCGAATGCAGTTCAGCTTGGTGGATCTTATCAGGAATCAGCCCCTCCGGCCGCACTAGCATCATGACAACAAGAGTTAGGCCGAAGAGAAATAAGCGCATTTGAATCGGATCTAAACTGGTTGCTAGAAAGTCCGCTAACTGGGGAATTGCAATCCTGGGGAGTACAAAAGTACTCAGAAAACCCTTAAGGACTAGCGCTAATTGTGGCAGATAAAGTCGATCGGCAGACATGATAATGATAGCGCCCAAAATCACCCCGGTCATGTTGCCCAAACCGCCTAAAATCACCATACACAGGATGATTACCGACACCGAGAAATCGAAAACGCTGGGAAAAATTGCGCTGATATAGGCGGCGTAAAACGCGCCTGCAAAGCCCGAAAACGTCGCTCCCATCGCAAAAGCCGAAAGTTTGGTTTTGACCAGGTTAATGCCCATCGCACTCGCCGCTAATTCATCTTCGCGCATGGCATTCCACGCCCTCCCCAAGCGGGAATCTCGCAGCCGCGAAATCATGAAGTAAGCAAAGACAACTAGCAGTAAAATTAGGTAGTACCAGGGAAAGTAGTTGCCGGTGCTGAAAGTGCCGACGATGGGGAGAGATGGACGCCCGATCGGGTTTATTCCCGCTTCGCCGCCGGTGAGGTTGAAAGGTCGATCGCACCCAACCAGACACAGCACCAACTCGGGTTTACCCAAAACAGCCGCCACAATCTTCGAGACTGGTTCCTCGATCCGAATCGCGGTTAAATTCCTAAAGACAACCGGGATAATTTCGCCAAAACCGAGGGTAACAATCGCCAAATAATCGCCCCTGAGTCGCAGTGTCGGAATACCGAGGATTACACCCGCGATCGCAGCTACACCGGCCGCGATCGGCAGTACCACCCAAAAGTTCCAAGCAATATTTAACTGCCCAGAAGATAGCAAAGCCGTCGTGTAAGCGCCGATCGCAAAAAACGCCGCATATCCCAAATCCAACAAACCCGCAAAACCCACAGTAATATTCAAACCCAGCGCCAGCATAATAAAGATTTGAATCTGTACTACAGTAGCAATCCAGCCAGTCTGAGCCTGAATGTCGATAAACGGAAACAGAATTAGAATAAAAGCTAATGTCACCAGAGTTGCCAGCCGCTGGCGTTCCCCCTGCAAACCCTGCAAAGCACCCATTAACGTAGCTGTCAAAATTGCGATCGTCAAACTGCAAATCCCGTACAGCAGCGTCGTCGGCAAAGCCACAGCAGATTGACCAGACAAAGGTCTAATCCACACCCCTTCTACCACACTCGCAACTAACAGCCAAACTCCCAATCCTACTCCCGCGAAACTGCCGATAGTCGCACCCATTTTCGGGCTGTAAAGCTTCTGATTCTGACAGCTAATAAAGCCAGCCGCCGTACCCATCAGCCAGCCGATCACGGTGCCGCTCCAACCGCCGAATAACAGAACAGTCAAACAGGCGATCGCCCCTAAAATACCGCTCGATTTGATCGCATTAATTATTTTTTGTGACATAGGAAGAAGTTATTAGTCATTAATCATTAGTCATTAGTTATTAGTCAGCAGTCAGTAGTTAGATGAAAAAATTCTAGGAATCGCAGTTACAGATGCGACTGACGCGGGTAGTACCAACTTCTGCCCGACCTCAAGCAACTCGATCGACCGCTGGCTCTGGAAACTGCCGATCGGGCCAGGTACAGTTTAGAGTCTTTTGAGTTCGATTATTGCACCAAAAGTGACGAAACTTCAAATATACTGGAACTGTTACCGCCACACGCTTCAAACGGGCGATCGCTATATGGTACAAGCACCTCAAAAAACTATCACCCTCGACGAGTTTTTGCAACTGGCAGAAACCAAACCCGCTAGGGAATACATCAAAGGTGCGATCGTCCAAAAACCTATGCGGCAAGGAAAACACAGCAAACTACAAGGCAGACTCGTAACAGTCACCAACGACATCGCAGAGAAACCGCAAATTGCCCTAGCCCTATCAGAACTTCGCTGCACGTTTGGCGGACGTTCTATTGTTCCCGATGTCGCGATTTTTGTTTGGAATCGCATTCCCCTAGACGCTGACGGCGAAATTGCCAATACATTTAACGATCACCCAGACTGGACAATAGAAATATTGTCCCCAGCCCAAAGCCAAACCAAAGTCACAAACAATATTTTGCACTGTTTGAATGCCGGCTGTCAGATGGGTTGGTTGCTCGATCCCGATGAAAAAAACATTTTAGCCTATCCCGCAAGGCAGCAGCCGATTTCATTGCAAGAACCAACAGATATACTTCCGATGCCCGAATTTATGCCGGAAATGCAGTTGACTTTAGGCGAAGTTTTTGGCTGGCTCAAACCAGGGAATATTTAATTTGATAGCGCAGGTTAACTCGATATTTTGCAAGGGGATTTTTCAGGCTATGGCAAATCCGGTATGCTTGCGTACTTCCGGCGAATGAAACGCTAAAACAATGCAATTTTCCGGGACGCCACCCTCGAGTAATTCATCGGTAATACCGTCTTCAATACCGTCATAATGAATCCAGAGTTTGCCGTTGCGAATTTCAACGTGAACTACCGCACCATGAATGCGTTTGCGGTCTTGCCAACCTTCGTGCATCAACAGAAAATGATTGCGGTCTTGGCTGACAATTACATAGCTGCTAATCTCGCCGTACCTGTACGGCAAATTGGCATAGTAAGACAATATTTTATAGATTAAGTCCCGGTACTCGTCTAGTTTATCCATTTTGTAATAACCTCCTTAACTGGATCTACAACAATGAGTTTTATTGCCCTATCTTCGAGAACAACTTGCACGATTTCCTCAGCAAAAAAAGTAGAATAAATTTCCTCAACAATTGCTAGATATAGCGTGCGCTCTGGGTCTAATCTAGATAGCATTGTCAAATACAAAGTATACTGACCTAAAGCATTTTCTAAATCTTTTACTGGAGATTTGCCTAGAAAGCTTTTGATTTCAACGGCAATTGTTTGTCCCTTTCTTTCAGCAGCCAGTAACTTTTTAGCTCCTAAGTCTATCAACACACCGCGCAAGGAAAGTCTGAGAGGGAAAGGATCGTCTGTAATTATCCACCCATCCTTTTCTAAGGCAGTCCTTACATTATTATGATAAATGTCTCTTGCCATTATTTCAACCCTGCACTTTCAAACCTTCTCCTGAACATTCTCGCCCAACAAACCCCCGGGTCGAAAAGCCAAAATCACCACCAAAACCCCAAACACCCAAGCATTAGTCCAGCGGCTCGACAAATACTGATCGCTCAAAGACGACAGCAACCCAATCAAAACCCCTCCTAACATCGCCCCCACAATATTGCCAATTCCCCCCAAAACCGCCGCCGTAAAAGCCCTCAAACCCGCCGTAAACCCCATCGTAAAAACAATAGTATTGTTGTACAGACCAACCAGAATCCCAGCCGAACCCGCCAAAGCTCCCCCAATCAAAAAAGTCAGAGCAATAATCTGATCCACATTAATGCCCATAATTTTAGCAGCATCGCGGCTTTGAGCAGTTGCCCGCATCGCCTTTCCCAGACGAGTGTATTGCACAAACACATGAAGCAAAACCATCAATAGAACCGCCACCACCAACACAATTAAATCCTTGGTCGTAAATACAATACTCGTTGGAATTCCCAAAGCTTTGAGAATATCAACTCGCGGCAACAAATCGGGAAAGCTTTTCGGAGCAGCAGAATTAGAACCCATCACCGGAATAAAAGCTTTCAATCCTCCCCAAAACAGCCCGATATTTTGGAAAATAAAAGAAACTCCAATTGCCGAAATTAAAGGAGCCAAACGGGGAGCATTTCGCAAAGGTCGATAAGCGTACTTTTCGACAACAATATTCAGCCCAGCACAAAACACCGAACATACAATTAAAGCGACTAACATCACCGGTATAGCAGTACCTAAAGATGCGCCGTCTTGAATGCCAAAAGCGCCGAACACAGTTAGGGAAGCAAAAGCGCCCAACATATACAAATCGCCGTGAGCAAAATTGATTAACTCAATAATGCCATAAACCATAGTGTAACCCAAAGCAATAATTGCAATCACCGCGCCGTTGACAAGACCAACTAATAATTGTTGGATAAAAACTTCAGGATTGCTGGCTATTTCCCCAATAATTTTTGGCAAGTCCAATCCGGCAATTGGCCCTAACAACAAAACTATATAAGCTACACCTAGATATAGAAGAATACTCTGCCATTTTTTCATAATTTTCGGGTGATTGGTAATTCGTAAGGTGCGCCGAAGAGCACCCTACTAAAGTGATTGGGTAAGGTGCGCATTGCTACTAATGACCGCCGACAAATGACTAATAATATCAATTCCGGCAGTCAGACCGGAATGATATCAAATCCGCGCTTCAGGAGTCGGGCGTCAAGTCGAATCCCGAGGCCAACAAATAATTCGCGCAATTTTCATTTTTTTGACCCGCCCGTCAACAGTCAACAGTCATCAGTCATCAGTCATTAGTCATCAGTCATCAGTCATCAGTCATCAGTCATCAGTCATCAGTCAACAGTCATCAGTCATCAGTCAACAGTCAACAGTCAACAGTCAACAATGACGGACGGTGCAACCGGAATCGATATAACTAATTATTCCGGCTTGAGCGGTTCCACGAACTCCCACTTGCCGTCTTTAACAACATTTCCTGACATTGTAGTCAAGCTCGTGTCGCCGTTGGGGTCAAAACTCCAAGTCCCGAGTACCCCGTTAAAATCTTTAGTTGCCATGACAGCATCGCGGATAGCACCGCGGTCATTTTTGCAAACTTTATTAATTGCGCCGATCGCAACTTTAGCAGCTTCATAGGCGTAAGCTGCATAAGCTTCCGGTTCAGCATTATATTTTGCCTTGTAACTTTCGTACCACTTCGCACCGGCACCAGTCAATTTTTTAGGAGGCAAGCCGCCAAAAGTAGAGTAAACTCCTTCGGCATCTTTGCCTGCCGCGTCAATTAAAGCTTTATCTTGAATGCCGTCGGGTCCCATGAATTTAACTGCCTCAGGCGTCATTCCGACATTTCTCATATCTTTAATTATTTGTCCGGCATTGCTTTGAGTAGTCCCTCCAAAGTAAATCAGGTTTGGATTTAAAGCTTTGATCTTATTCATTAACGCCTTGTAGTCGCTAGCTTTAATATCAATTCCCTCTCTTCCGAGGACTTGAATTCCCAACTTTTTAGCAGTTGCTTCAAAAACATCAGCAATGCCTTTGCCGTAGAGTTCTTGGTCGTCGAGAATGTAGACTTTTTCCACCTTCAAAGATTTCGCCCAGTTGCCAGCTACAGCTCCTTGAAGGTCGTCAGCGGGGACAACGCGGCTGAAATTGCGAGTGCCTGCGGGATAATAAACGTTAGGTTCTTTGGGTTCGCCTTTTCCTGGTTTAGTCAGTCCCGGATAAGTGTTGGCCGGACTGATCATGACGATGTTAGCTTGGTTGAGTACGGGAATGGAAAGTTTGGCCGCACCGGAGTTATAGTGACCGATGACGGCAACTACCGAACCGTCAGCGACGGCTTTGTTGGAATTGGACGTTACTTGGGCCGGATCCCATTTGCCAGCGGCGGCGGTGGCGTCATCGTAAACTTCGTATTGGATTTTGATTTTGCCGTCGCAAGCTTTGGAGTCACTTTCGGCCAGTGCTTGTTGGATGCCGTTGACCAGTGTTTGAGCTTGACCCAAGGCGCTGCCTGTCATCGGGAGCATGGAGATAATTTTGACAGTATTGGGGTCTCCGGGGCTGACTGCGGGGGGAGTGGCTCCGGGACTGGTTCCGGGACTGGTTCCGGGATTTGTGGGGGTGGTTGCTTGAGGACTTTGACAGCTAGCGCACAGAGAGACTATCCCGGCGGCAAAAAGTAATTTCCGCAATCCTGCGGCGCCGAGATTCTGTGTTGAGTTGGTTTTTGGGGGTGTGGCACTTTGGCTCCCTGACTTCTGAGAAAAGTTCATAGGTTGGTTCGTTTGTTGCTTGCGTCTTAGCATATTTTCACTGTTTTAAGTATGTAGTCAAGAGTTAGCACAAGTTTAAAAAATTTGTGTCAACTATCAAAAACACACCTAGAAAGGCAACGTCAGGACTTAGGCCAGAACTCCTGTCTCTGGGGCGGCGGGGGCTGCCCGTACAATGCGCGAGTTCACGATTCCATCGCGGTTAACTAGATCCCCGATCGAAGATTTGAGTAAATGTGTTGACATTGTGTATACAAAAAAATAGAATATAAATATGCTAGGGCTACTAGCTCTAATTACTACTGTGTTTAGCTAGAGGTAACTGTTATGCACGCGCCAGCATCTGAAGAATCAGTCAGCCAGACCCGCGATGTGACAATCAACATTCGAGCTAAGGCTAATCAACGCGCTCTCATCGATCGCGCGGCCGAATTACAGCGAAAGAGCCGATCGGAGTTCATGCTTGAATCAGCTTACCAAAAAGCTCAAGATGTGATTCTAGACCGCTGTTTTTTTGGGTTAGATGAACTTAAATTTAAGCAATTTTCGGCGCTGCTGGATGCACCGCCGACGCGAAATCCGAAGCTAAACGCATTACTAAAAACAAAATCTCCGTGGGATTAGATCGAGATTTAGGCCAACTCTGCCCGCCTGAAAAACTGAACTCGTTACATCAAATTGAGACCTTTGATTCAGGCAACAGTCAGTTAGATGAATGGCTCAAGCGCCGCGCTCTGAGAAATGAGTCAGAGGGGGCTTCACGGACTTATGTTTTGTGCGATCGCCAAGCAGTCATTGCGTACTATTGTCTGGCAAATGGAGCAGTAGCACAAACTTCTGCAACGGGTAAAGTCCGGCGCAATATGCCCGATCCGATTCCTGTTATGGTGATTGGACGGCTTGCAGTCGATCGCAACTGGCAAGGCTGCGGCCTCGGACGCGCTTTGCTGAAGGATGCAATTCTTCGCACTTTGCAAGCTGCTGAGATTGTAGGAATACGGGCAATTCTCGTACACGCTATCTCCGAAGATGCGAAGCAGTTTTACCAGAAGAGCGGATTTACTGTTTCGCCGATCGATCCGATGACACTTTTGGTGAAAGTTAGCGATGCCATTGCTTCACTTTAGCTCAGACGTTAGTTGCTCTCGTTGGAGGTTTCCTCGCCCATGATTGAGTTACAATCGGATTTAGAATATGTAGTGAGCGATCGCTTAAAAGTCTCTCTAGATGCGATCGCGCAATTTTGCCAGCGCTGGAACATTATCGAGTTTGCCCTGTTTGGCTCGGTGCTGCGGGATGATTTTCGCCCTGATAGCGATGTGGATGTATTGGTCACCTATGAGCCATCGCACCGCCTCACGCTGTCTCATTTATTGAGTATGCAGGAGGAGATAGAGCATTTATTTCACCGTTCTGTAGATTTGGTGGAAAAAAAGCTGTTAAAAAATCCCTATCGGCGATCGAACATTTTGAAAACCTATCGAGTGATTTATGCAAGCGGGCGATCGGGATAGTGCTTCACTTTGGGACATGGCGCAGGCAATCCGTCGGATTCAGGAGTTTACGGCTGATGCGTCATGCGAGACTTATCTTGAAAGCGTTTTTATGCAAAGTGCCGTAGAGCGGCAGTTGGGGATTTTGGGCGAAGCAGCTCGAAGAGTTTCGATCGAGTTTCAGCAGTTGCATCCCGAAATTGATTGGCGAAATGCGATTAATTTACGAAATATTTGGGTTCACCGTTATGACCAAGTGAGACCAGAAGTTATTTGGAATATTGTTACAACTGGAGTTGAGACTAAGACAGACAAAAAAGGTGCATTAGTGTAAATTGAATGCACTCAAGAATGACAGCTCTCGAA